>CAXFFS010000041.1:0-13016 GCA_964002385.1 uncultured Gammaproteobacteria bacterium
TAGTTTTTCTTGTTAACACGGGTGACGACTTCATTCATTTTGGTTTAAATATTTCTCCTGATTTAGATACTGTTATGTATACGTTAGCTGAATTAAATGATCCCAAAAAAGGATGGGGATTAAGAGATGAAACCTGGAATAACTTAGAGATTTTAAAAGAATACGGAGTCGATACTTGGTTTCAATTAGGAGATAAAGATTTAGCAACCCACATCAGAAGGACACAGTTATTAAAAGATGGAATGAAGTTGTCTGATATAACAAGAAGTCTTTCTCAATCTTTAGGGGTGCAACATATTATTCTTCCAATGTCTGAAAATCCTGTTCAAACCATTGTAAAAACAGATCAAGGAGAGTTGTGTTTCCAAGAATACTTTGTAAAACATCAATGTGCACCTAAAGTAGAACAAATTAATTATGTTGGCAATGAAACAGCTGAAATACCAATCTATCTTAAAGAACTCATAAACAAGAATAAATTGTCGGGAGTTATTATTTGTCCATCTAATCCATATTTGAGCGTTGACCCTATACTTTCTATAAATGAAATAAAAACTTTTTTATTAGAGACTAGCATACCAATTCTTGCTGTATCTCCAATAATAGCTAATGATTCAATCAAAGGACCAACTTCTAAAATTATGAGGGAGATGAATATTGATCCATCAGTAGAGTCTATAGCACAACACTATTCTGGGTTAATAGATGTATTAGTAATAGACCATAAAGATGCAAACTGCCATCCGATGACAGATTCAATGACCTTTATGGTTGACTCTATCTATATGAGTAATTCAGAAGAGAAAATATCTCTGGCCACTAACTGTTTAGAGCAGTTAAAAAAATTGGCTTAATTACTATGATTTGGGCAATTACTCCTATCAAATCTTTTAAGAGACCAAAAAGTAGACTCAGTGATGTTCTAAATGTAGAAGAGCGCAGAGTTTTAGTGAAGTACATGTTAAAAAAGATTCTTCTAAGCCAAAAGAAAAGCAAGCTATTTAAGGAATATGTGGTGGTTACAGAAGATAAAGACGTTGTTAAGTTTGTTAAAAAATTAGGATTTAAAGCTCTTTTACAAAAAAAACCGGGCCTCAATCAAGGCATTACAGAAGCTTCACTAAAGGCAAAAAATTCTGGAGCTAAAAGTATATTAATATTACATGGAGACATACCTAGAACTAGTGCCTCTATTTTGAAATCAATCACTATTGAACACAGAAAACTAATCAAAAAATTTAAGAAAGGAATAACCATTTCTCCTGATTCTTTGGGAGAAGGGACCAATTGCATGATATGTACTCCACCTGATGCTATAAAATTTAAATATGGACCAGGCAGTTGTTTAGCCCACATGGAATTAGCACAACGGGATAGCTTACAGGTAAGGCTTTATCGTTCTAAAAAATTAGGATTTGATATTGATAGGGATTTTGATTTAACTAAATTAATTAAGGAAAGTGGTTACACTAAGGCCTTAGACTATATAGAATCTATAAAAAACGATGGAACATAAATTCGATTCAGGCGATCAAGGAGTAATAGCCTATAAATCATCAAACCCTTTTGAATTCTTTCATATATTAAATTCCAAAGAACAAGAGGAACAAGATATGTTCGGCACTCTTGTTTTTCCCGAAAAAAAGAAAAAAAGTTATCCTTTGGTTATATGTATGCATGGAAGCTTAGGTTGGAGAGGTCATCATCATGAACATTCAGTCAATTTTTTAAATAACGGCTTTGCGATTTTCAGGGTAAACAGCTTTGATGCAAGACAAGTTGTTTCAATTGTTGAAGATCAAATGCAAGTTACTTTGGCCACTGTACTTACTGATTGCTTTAATGCGTTAAAGATTTTATCTAAACACCCTGATATAGATGCAAATAAGATATTTATTACTGGATGGAGCCTTGGTGGAAGTACAGCTATTTATTCTGCCTGGGAACCGTTAGCTGAAAAACTAGCTCCTGAGGGAGAGAGATTTGCCGGACATATTGCATTTTATCCAGGTGCGTTTATGTGGCCAGAAGAAATGAGATGGAGTAAATCACCAATTTTAAACCTTATTGGTGAAGATGATGATTACACTCCTTCTATTTTAATAGAAAAATTATCCCCAGCTATAAATAAAAATGGAGGTAATAGTAAGATTATTTCTTATGAAGATAGTCATCATTCTTTTGATGCTATAGACCCTGTAATGTTTATACCCAATGCCATAGCAGTTGGACGTAGGCACACTGTTGTAGGAAAGGACGGTTCGCATTACCACGAAGACAAGGAAGGCAACAAAACCTTTATGAATGAACCTTCCGAAAGGGCTCAATTATTTAAAGATAGAGCCAAAATAGGAGCTCACTTAGGCGGGAACTGGAAAGCTAGGAGAGCCTCCATGAAAGATTCCGTTAATTTTCTATTAGAGAACATTAAATAGTTGAAACAAAAAGAATTACTAGCTTTGGCTAGAAATACAAATACTTCTGATTTAATTAGAGAAGCTTCGATTATTAGAGACAAAGGCCATGGATCTTTGGTCACCTACTCCCCAAAAGTTTTTATTCCCCTAACTCACCTATGCAGAGACGTTTGTCATTATTGTACTTTTGCAAAGACTCCAAAAAGAATTTCTTCACCTTATATGTCAGTTGAAGAAGTAGTCGACTCAGCTAAGAGAGCAGAAGCACTAGGGTGCAAAGAAGCTCTTTTTACGTTAGGTGAACGACCTGAATTAAGATATTCAGCAGCTAGAAAAGCGCTTTCTAATATGGGATATGAAACTACTTTAGAGTATTTAAAGGTTGCTTCTCAAGCTGTGATAGACAACACAGAAATTCTCCCTCACTTAAATCCAGGGTGTATGAGTTTAAAAGAAATTTTAGAACTCAGACCCGTCAGTGCTTCCATGGGCATGATGCTAGAGAGTTCTTCTAAGAGGTTATGCGAAAAGGGAGGACCTCATTACGGTTCTCCTGATAAAGAACCTAAAAAGAGATTGGCTACATTGGATTCTGCAGGTCAAGCCAAAGTACCTTTTACTACAGGAATATTAATTGGTATAGGTGAAACCAGGCAGGAGAGAGTTGAGTCCCTAATTGATATAAGAAGAAGTCATGATAAATATGGGCATATTCAAGAAGTGATTATTCAGAATTTTAAACCCAAAAAAGACACTAAAATGGCTAATCATGAAGAACCTCTAACTGAAGATCTTTTATGGACCATTGCAGTTGCAAGAATAATTTTTGGTTCTTCAATGTCTATTCAAGCTCCTCCAAATCTAAGTCCAGATAAATTAAATTTACTGATAGAAGCTGGTATTAATGACTGGGGAGGTGTGTCACCTATAACACCTGATTTTGTTAATCCTGAAGCGCCTTGGCCACATTTAGATGATTTAGAAAAACAAACTTTGCTTTCAGGGAAGATCCTTGCTCCTAGGTTAACTATTTATCCTTCGTATATAGATAATCTCAGAGATTGGGTTGACGAAAAACTAAGCCCAAGAATTTTAAAGCTATCAGATTCTGTAGGCCTTGCAAGAGATACAGAATGGACTACGGGTAAAAACAATCCTGGTTTTAAAACAAAACCAAAATCAATTATCCCGTTAAGACATTCTTCAAAACTAAAAGAACACGTTGACTTAGCTTTGAAAGGGAAGAACTTAAAAGTTGATCAAATAGTAGATTTATTCGAAGCCCGAGGACCAGATTTTACTTATGTTAAGAAAGCTGCAGATGAGTTAAGACAAGACTTGTCAGGAAACCAGATCTCTTTTGTGGTGAATAGAAATATTAACTATACAAATATTTGTTACTACCACTGTACGTTTTGTGCTTTCTCAAAAGGAAAGACTTCTGAAGGACTGAGAGGTAAACCTTACGATATTTCTTTAGAAGAAATAGTCAGAAGATCAAGAGAAGCTTATGAAAGAGGTGCGACAGAAGTATGTCTTCAAGGGGGAATACACCCTAGCTATGATGGAAACACTTATAAATCAATCATTACTTCTATCAAAGAAGCTGAACCTGATCTACATATACATGCTTTTTCTCCTTTAGAAATTTGGCAAGGGGCAAATACCTTAAAGAAAGAACTCAGAGAATATTTAGGTGAATTAAATGAATTAGGATTAAGTACCTTGCCAGGAACCGCTGCAGAAATACTAGATGATGAAATAAGAAATATAATTTGTCCTGACAAAATTAATACCTCTGAATGGCTAGAAGTAATGAAAACTGCCCACGAACTTGGAATGCGAACTACAGCTACAATAATGTTTGGCCATGTAGATAAACCTATTCATTGGGCTAAGCACTTGCTTAATATTTTAAATCTACAGAAAGAAACAGGAGGGTTTACTGAATTTGTTCCCTTACCTTTTGTTCCAATGGAAGCTCCTATGTATATAAGAGGTCAGTCGCGTTATGGACCTACATTAAGAGAATCTATCCTTATGCACAGTGTTTCAAGATTAGTATTTAATTCATACATTCCAAATATTCAAACTTCTTGGGTAAAGATGGGTAGAAAAGGGATAGAAGAGTGCTTAAATGCAGGGGCTAATGATTTAGGCGGCACTTTAATGAATGAATCCATTACCAAAGCAGCTGGCGCTGAACATGGACAAGAATTTCCAGTTCAAGAAATTAAAAACTTCATTCAAAACTTAAAAAGAATTCCTAAACAAAGAAGTACTCTTTATGGAGAGGTGGGTGAAGAGACAAAGAAGAGAAGCATTGATCCAATCCCTTTAGCACCTGTTACCAATAACTTAGAAGATAGAAGGCACCATGTTATTGCTAGCTCACAATGAATAAAGCATTAATTAAAAAAGGAGAAAAAAATGGTTAGTGGATACTGTGATGAAAAATTTACCGAAGCAAGAGAAGTTTTTAGTAAAAGTATTACTTCAGGATTTGAATTAGGAGCTGCTATTTCTATGGAGATTGAAGGCGAAACAGTTTTAGATTTATGGGGAGGAGTAGATAACCCTTCTAAAGGGACTGAGTGGCAGGAAGATACAATTGTGAATGTTTTCTCTTCTACAAAAGGCATTGCTGCTATTTGTCTCTTGCAGTTAGTAGAGCAGGGAAAGTTAGACTTAGATTTACCTGTAGCTACGTATTGGCCTGAATTTGCACAAGGAGGCAAAGAGACTATTCCAGTTAGGTATTTGTTTTGCCATAAATCAGGCCTTTGTGGAATAAGACAACCCTTAGATCAAGGAGCATTTTGTGACTGGGAATTAATTTGTAATGCTTTAGCAGCACAAGAACCTTTTTGGGAGCCTGGAACAGCTCATGGCTATCATGCTATTACTTATGGTCATTTAGTAGGGGAAGTCCTAAGGAGAATAGATGGAAGAACTATTGGTCAATATTTTAAAGAAGAAATTGCTGAACCTTTAGATTTAGATTTCTGGATAGGTCTTCCTGACTCGGAGTTTTCTAGGGTTACAAATCTTAATCCATCGAAACCATCACCAATGCAATTTTTATTCCCTTTAATAGGTAAATTACCAAAGTTTCTTATACCAGGTCCAATGAAATTTTTACTAGATTTTGGTGATACAAGCACTGCAGCAGGAGCTGCTTTTAGCAATCCGCCTATGGAAATGGATCCTGAAAAGGGAATGGAAGCAAATACTAAAAAATGGAGAAATGCAGAGATTCCAGCTGCAAATGGACATGGGACGGCAAGAGCTATAGCAAAAATCTACGGTGTCTTAGCAAATGAAGGAAGCCGCGATGGGGTACACGTACTAAAACCAGAAACTATTGAATTGGCTAGACAAACCGAATCAGATGGAACGGATTTAGTTTTGGGTAGAATGCATACTAAGTTTGGATTAGGATTTATGTTGGGAACAGAACACGTCAGTATGGGACCTGGTGAAGGTGCTTTTGGTCATGGTGGGGCAGGAGGTTCCTTAGGTTTTGCAGACCCTGATAACAAAATATCTTTAGGATTTGTAATGAATCAAATGCACCCAGGAATTACTGCTTGGAAAACTGCTATTGATGTTGCCGATTCAGTTTATTCGAACTTATAACAAAAAATAATGTTTGGAATGCCAATCAACAGATACGGTGATGCTTCTGTATTTGAAGCCAGTAAGGAACTAAGTACACCAAGTGTTAGTGCCAATGATGTCCTTATTGAAGTTAAATCCAGTTCTGTTAACCCCATTGACCTAATGAAAAGAGAAGGATATGGAAAAACTATTTTTGAAAAACAAAGGAAAAGATTATTTCCTTGGATTCTTGGAAGTGATGTATCTGGAATTGTTAAAAGTGTTGGATCAAAAATAACTAAATTTAAAGAAGGTGATGAAGTGTGGGGAAGTACTTCAGATCCTAAATGTGGAACATATTGCGAATATAACGTCTTTAATCAAAATGAAATTGACTTTAAACCTGAAAACTTATCGTTCAATGAAGCCGCCTCTTTACCCTATGTTGCTTTGACTACTTGGTCAGCTTTAATCAGATGGGCTGCTTTAAGGCCACAAGACTTAGAAAATAAAAAAGTATTTGTTCAAGCTGGTTCGGGCGGAGTAGGAACTTTTGCAATTCAATTACTTAAATATTGGGGGGCGCAAGTTGCTACAACATGCAGTCAACAAAATCATAGTTTAGTAAAAGAATTGGGTGCTGAAATAGCCATAGACTATAGACAAGAAGAATTTCAAAATCTGTTAGAAGATTATGATGTGGTTTTTGATTGTGTTGGGGATTTTGGAGGTTCAGAGTCTGTAAATAATTGTTTAAATATCTTAAAAGATGAAACTACCTCGCACTACATCTCTTTAAACCATGCTTTTCTTAGAACCATTGATGAAAAAGGTTTACTTCTGGGACTTCCGTCAGCAATAAAATTAAGACACCAAACAAAAAAAGATGCGAAACCAATCAATCTTCATTGGTCTGTATACAGGCCTAGCAATTCAGGATTAAGAGAATTGGGTAGAATGGTTAAAGCAGAGATAATTAAACCGGTAATTGATTCAGTTTATTCTTTAGAGAATATAAAAGAGGCTCATGAAAAAGTCAGCACTTCTCATGCTAAGGGTAAAGTTGTAATAGAAGTAAATACAGAATGACTAAGCTCAGTGTAAATGTGAATAAAATTGCTTGGTTAAGAAATGCCAGGGGAGGAGATTACCCAAGTATTAAAGAATTTTCCAAGATTTGTATAGATAGTGGCTGTCAAGGCATAACAGTGCATCCGCGCGATGATATGAGACACATTAATCCGGAAGACGTGAAGATATTAAAAGAGCTGACCAAGGAATCAGAGGTTGAATTTAATATTGAAGGGAATCCTTTTAGTGAACAAAAAGGGAAATATCCTGGTTTTCTTCAGTTGATTAAATCCTACCAACCCGATCAGTGTACTCTGGTTCCCGATGCATCAAGTCAACTAACCTCAGATCATGGTTGGGATCTATTAGGAGATAACAGCAGATTAGCCTCTTTAATTAAAACAATAAAGACATATGGGTCAAGAGTGAGTTTATTTATGGATCCAAGTGAAGAAGGAATTTCTAAAGCTAAAGAAGTCGGTGCAGATAGAATAGAGCTTTATACGGGGCCTTATGCAGAAGCAGTTAAACATCAGAAAGGCATAAAAGATTTAATTAAACAATATTCTAAAGCTGATAAACATGCTCATAACTTAGGATTGGGTGTAAATGCAGGTCACGATTTAAATTTATCTAACTTAAGTACATTCCTAAGTGAGTGCAATATAGATGAGGTATCTATAGGCCATGCTTTAATTACTGATTCACTAAGATTTGGTATGGGAGACGCCGTTAAAAAGTATCTTCATTTATGCAAATAATATAAAATTCAAAAATTATGGATATAGAGCAAGAAATCAAAGAACAAATAAGTACTAATCCTATACTTTTGTATATGAAAGGATCTCCTGACTCCCCTCAGTGTGGTTTTTCTTCTAAGGCAACACAATTGTTGATTTCATGCGGGAAACCATTTTCTTTTGTAGATATTCTTTCAAATCCTGAAATAAGAGCAAATTTACCAAAAGTCTCTAACTGGCCTACATTCCCTCAGCTTTTTGTAGATGGAGATTTAGTGGGCGGCAGCGACATAATGGTAGAAATGGATGAAAATGGAGAACTACAAAAGTTAATTGATACCATAGAATCAGAAACCTAAAAATCCATATTTTCAGTAAATTTGACGCTATTCTTCAAATCGATAGAATAGTTCTCAACCATTAAATTCTGCGAGGAGAGAGATGCATAAAATTGATTCTGGTTTACCACCCTTTGAACTTGATAATTCTAAAGTAAAGAAGGCTTTGGTTTTGGGTTCTGCAGTTGCGCTAACGGCAACACCAAGTCTTGAAGTAATAGCTCAAGATCAAGAGGCAGAAGAAGAAATTATAGTTACAGCTTCTAAAAGAGCGTCAAAAATAGAAGATTTACCAATGAGTGTTCAGGCTATTACAGGGTCTAGACTGGAAGACGCTGGCGTGAATGATTTCATGGATTACGCTGAATTAATTCCTTCACTTTCGTATATACAATATGGCCCCGGTAGATCAGCTTTTTACCTAAGAGGCACTTCAGATGGAAATTTTGGTAATCTGGCAGGACCTAACACAACGGTTGCTTTGTACGTAGATGAATCTCCTATAAATTTTGTTGGGTTAAATCCGGATATGCATATCTATGACATGGAAAGAATTGAAGTTCTGAATGGACCTCAAGGAACTTTATATGGCGCAAGTGCTCAAGGTGGAACCGTTAGACTAATTACTACTAAACCTCAGAGAGGAGAATTAGATTTTGGTATTGAAGTAGATACTTCTGGCGTTTCTAAAGGCTCTGCTAGCGATAGTATTGAAGCTTACATAAATGCACCTATATCAGATAACACAGCAATTCGAGCAATAGCTTATGAAGTAAATGAAGGTGGCTTTATAGATCTAGTGGGAGGTACTAAAACTTTTAGTGGTAGCAACTACACGGTACCACTTCATGAAGACGATAATTCAAACGAAAGTTCTGTTAAGGGATTTAGGGCTAGTTTAAGAACCTGGTTCAATGAAAATTTAACTGGTACTTTGACACACATATCTCAAGAATCATCAACAACTGGAAGCTGGGATCATCAACCTACAGCTTTAGGAGATTTGAAAAGCAGTAAGGTAATTGGTGAGTTTACTGATGATGAGTGGGACCAGACTAGTTTAACTTTGGAAGGCTCCCTTCAAAATGATATTTCTTTTACCTATGCAGGGACTTTCTTTGATAGAGATGTTAGATATTTATGGGACTACAACGATTACGTTGAATATTACAATTTAGATAGCCCATTCCAAAATGGATTTGGTTATTACAGTTATTACACTTGTGATTACTACACTTATTCTTATTACTATTATGGAACTTGGGATGGAGCTTGTAATGACCCATCAATGTGGGCTGATTATTCTCTTAGTATGGAAAGAGATACTCATGAATTTAGAATTACCTCTGGAACTCCAGAAGATAATTTGCAATGGATCATTGGAATTTTTTATGACAAATTAGAAAATCCATACAAATACACTTATAAATGGCCTGGAATGCAAAGCTACTATTCCGATGGAAGTTGGGGTGGTTCTGGTGTAGCTGGTCGAGAAGGTATTTGGTGGGACTTGGATAACTTAAGAGAAGATGAAATGAAAGCTATCTATGGTGAAGCAACAGTTTCAGTGTCGGAAAAGTTGAAATTAACTTTTGGCATGAGAAAGTTTGATTCAAAACTTCATATAGTGGCTAAAGATGGATATTTTGGCGGTTTTGGACCAGCCTATTATGGTCATGACAATGACAGAGTTGAGGAAGATAGTGGAACCTCTCCTAAATTTGCAGCAGCATATGCGCTAGATAATGGAGCTTTGTTGTATCTAAATTATTCCCAAGGCTATAGACCTGGAGGAACCAATAGGACAAATAAGAATAGTGATGCCGCTCCTCTTTTTTACGACTCTGATGAATTAAATAATGTGGAGTTAGGGTATAAATATGCCTCAAAAGATGGAACAAAGAGATACAACCTTGCTCTTTATTCAATGAATTGGAAAGACATGCAGTCAGCAAATTTTGATTTAGACTTAGCAAGCATTCAATTTAATTCCAATATAGGTGATGCTGTTATTGAAGGTTTAGAGGCTGACGTTACTTTATTAACTGAAAACGGATATACCTTTATAGCCGGAGCAACATTACTGCATCCTAGATTGGATGAAGATTATGTGTTGGATGGAGCTGTTTTGGCTCCCAGGGGAACAAGATTAGCTAACGTTCCAAAACTAAAAGCTTCTATGGCAGTGAATAAAGTTTTTGATCTTAAAAGTGGTTTGAGTGGTTACTGGGACTTCAGTTTAAGCAGGACTGGAAAAAGAAAATCTTCAATGACCAATCCTATTGATCAAAATGCTTATACCTCGGCTAACTTTTCTTCTACCGTTCAAGGAGATAATTGGGCAGCTGTTCTGTATATTGATAACTTGTTTGATACGAGGGCAACTATATGGGAATACCAAGGATATAGGCCTGAAACTGTATTTACTAACAGGCCAAGAACTTTAGGATTAAGGTTAAAATATAAACTTTAGTTCTTAAGGTTTTCTGAAAGTTCTTTAATGTAGCTGGGTCTCGTCCTGCAACAGCCTCCAATAATAGAAGCGCCTTCTTTTATCCAGAGTTTAGCCTCTTCTAGATAGGCTTTTTCGTTAATTTCTATAGCAGAATCCCAGTGTCTTTCTGCAGCTAACTTTAAATTAGGGCTTGCTGTATCTAATGCTACATTTTCTGCATTTGCATATCCTCCAATAGGAATATCAGTAAGTTCCTTAAGGGCCTGTATTGAGGGAGCTACTAGATTGGCTGCACAGCAATTAACTAAATATGCATCTGGTTCTAGACCATTTAATTCTGAAAAAGCTTGGTTCACAGTTTCTCCACTTGGAAGGGTATTCCTAACATCTCCATGAAGAGTCCAGCTTACCCAAACAGGCATATTTATTTCCAATGCAGCTTTTAAAGCACATTTTGCTTCTAGAGCACTTGCCATAGTTTCACAAATAATAATATCAACCTTATCTTTAAGGATATTAGCTAGCTCTGAATACTGCTTATTCATCTCATCTTCTTCAAGAATTAGATCTGCTCGATAACTTGTTTCTAATGGTGGTAAAGAACCCAGTATTTTTATCTCTTCTCGATGTGTTTTTGATAAAGCAGCTTGTGCTATTTCTATAGATTTATTTGTTAGACTTTCTAGTTCATTTTCTAAATTATCTCTGGAGAGAATGGGTCGTGTAACAGCGTAATTATTTATAGTTATGTAATCACTTCCAGCTTCAATGTAATCAGTATGTATTTCTTCTACAGTAACAGGAGCTTCTCTAAGTGCTAAAGCAGACCAAATAGACTCTACATGGGAAGGTACTTTTACACCTCTTCTTCGGAGTTCAGTGCCCATAGCACCATCTCCTATAATTAAATTTTTCATAATATTTCTATAAGATAGTCTAAGACTTTATTAGGACTTTCTACCATCAGAGTATGACCAGAATCTTTTATTTCTTTAACCAAAGGGTTCTTAAATGATTTTATCAAATCTTTTGCTTTTAAAGGAGGTGTAAGAAAGTCATTCTTACCTAAAATTAAAAGAGTTGTCGCAGACACTTTTGCTGCACTTTCTAATCCTGAATTATATTCAGTACAAGCTTTTAAATCTTGATAGATAACCCCTTTATTTGATTGTTCTAATAGTTTTTTTGTAGAACCTGTCATCCACATTCCAGGATTAGTATTTCTACCAAGTCTAGCTTGATTGCTATATCCCATGTAAGTAAGAATATCTATAGCTTCAGGTTTATTATTTTTTGCATAATCAAGAAGAATATTAGATACAGCCATTGGAAAAGCAGTCCCCACCATAACAAGATTAACCGCTCTTTTTTCTGCTAAAGCTGCAGCTTCAAGTGCAATTAAGGAACCCATGCTATGGCCTACTACAGAAAACTCATTAACTTTTAAATGATCTAAATAGCCAAGTAACCATTTAGCCATGTCAGGTATTGTTTCTAGTAACTCGCCTTTAGATCTTCCATGGCCAGGAAGATCAATGCCTAAGACATTTCTGTCTTTTCTAAGAAAGTATCTAATTGGTAAAGTCCACACTGTATGGTCCATACCAGTGCCATGAATAAAAACTATAGGGTGTTTAGTATCTTTTAGGCCTTCAGGCCCAGAAAAACTGTAAATGTTTTTCATTACAAGATCTTTTTAGCAGCCCTAAATCCTAAATCTAGATCATTGATTAGATCTTCAGGGTCTTCCAGTCCAACAGAGAGCCTTATGGTTCCTTCTGATATTCCAGCTTTTTCTAATGAAGCTGCATCCATTCTATGATGAGTTGTACTGGCTGGGTGGATAACTAAAGATTTAGCATCACCGACATTAGCTAAATGCGAAAATATACTTAAATTTTCAATAAAAGCCTTGCCTGCTTCTCTTCCTCCTTTAAGTTCAAAGGTAAAAACAGCTCCACATCCTTTAGGCAGTAATTTTGAAGCTAGTTTATGGTCAGGATGAGTTGCTAGAGTAGGGTATATAACCTTATCTACTAAATCATGATTATTTAGATATTCAACTATTTGTAAGGTAGTAGCAACGTGTCGATCCATTCTAAGGCCTAAGGTTTCAATTCCTTGTAATACAAGAAAAGCTGTATGAGGACTCATACAAGCTCCAAAGTCTCTAGCACCTTCTTTACGTGCTCTTGATATAAAGGCAGCAGGTCCAAATTCTTGAGTAAAAATCATATTATGAAATCCTGAATAGGGTTCAGTAAGTTGAGGAAATTTACCAGACTTCTCCCAATTAAAATTACCGCTATCTACCAATAGACCTCCTATTACTACTCCATGGCCAGAAAGAAATTTAGTAGCTGAATGAAAAATTAAATCTGCTCCTAAATCAAAG
>CAXFFS010000042.1:0-12744 GCA_964002385.1 uncultured Gammaproteobacteria bacterium
ATGCAGACTTTATCAGGTGTAAATCCTAAACCCATAGGCAATGCCCATTTTGTTCATGTTCCTTATAACAGTTTTACTACAAAAAATGGCTTTGTTGTAATTGCAGTAATAACAGATGCTTTTTGGTTAGAACTATTAAATGTTGTTGACATAGATAAGTTAAGAAAAGAAGAATTTAAAAAATCTACCGGCCGTCTTAAAAATCAGAAATTTATTGAATCAGAATTAAATAAGAAGCTTTCTACTGAAACTTCGGAACACTGGATTAATGCTCTAAACTCTGCAAAAGTACCTTGTGCGCCTATTAATAGCTTTAGTCAGGCGTTGTCGGATGAACAAGTAATTCATAGGAATATGGTAGTTGAGGTTGAACACCCTGACGGAGGTAAAGTAAAAATGCCCGGTAATCCCATTAAGCTCTCTTACACAGATGAAGATTCTTTCTCCCCTCCTCCACATCTAGGACAGCATACAAAAGAGACTCTTATTGAATGGTGTAATTATTCAGAATCAGAAATAATTGAATTAATTAAGAAAAAGGTTATTGCTACCTAACGTGATATGATTCTGTCCACTAAAAAGCTTGAAAGAGCGATAAAAGCTATTACCAGGAAGAGCACTAGCATAAGTTTCCAGAATCTAAATTTTTTTTCTTCCATATTCAATTTTTGATTAATTAATACTACTAAGGCAAAATCTATTATATATGGCAAAACAAGACCTAATAGAAATGGATGGAGAGGTAATTGAAACTCTACCTAACACTACTTTTAGGGTTAAATTGGAAAACGAACATGTAGTAACTGCTCATATATCAGGCCGCATGAGAAAAAATTACATAAGAATTCTTACTGGTGATAAGGTTAAATTAGAAATTACACCGTATGATCTGTCTAAAGGAAGGATAGTTTTTAGAGAAAGATAAAACTAAGATACCTTATCTTTATCTTTAATTGATTCTTTAAATTTTAACGACAACCCATCTTCTTTCTGGTCGACATAGACCACCCCTCCTTTTGAAGAGAATTGACCAAAAAGTAGTTCTTCTGCTAAAGGCTTTTTAATATTTTCTTGAATTAGTCGTTGCATAGGCCTTGCCCCCATAGTTTTGTCATACCCTTTATCTGCTATCCAGTCTCGTGCTTTTTCAGATACTTCTAATTGAACTTTCTTCTCATCTAATTGAGCCTGAAGTTCTACAAGGAATTTATCAACTACCGTTTTAATAACTTCAATACTTAGAGGATTAAAGGGGATGATCGCATCCAATCTGTTTCTAAATTCTGGTGAAAAGGTTTTTTTAATAATTTCAGCTCCATCACTAGTATGATCTTGGACATTAAATCCCATTGACGCCCTACTCATATCATGGGCACCTGCATTGGTAGTCATAACCAAAACTACATTTCTAAAATCTGCCTTACGCCCATTGTTGTCTGTTAGAGTTCCATGATCCATAACCTGCAAAAGTATATTAAAAACCTCAGGGTGCGCTTTTTCCATCTCATCAAGTAAGATTACTGAATGAGGGTGTTTCGCTACTGATTCAGTTAAAAGACCTCCTTGGTCATAACCGACATATCCTGGAGGAGCTCCGATCAATCTAGAGACTGTATGCCTTTCCATATATTCAGACATATCAAACCTAATAAACTCTATCCCCATAATTAAAGCTAGTTGTTTAGATAATTCTGTTTTACCTACTCCAGTTGGGCCTGAAAAAAGGAAGGAACCAACAGGTTTTTCAACTAGACCAAGGCCAGCCCTTGATAATTTTATAGAAGCAGCTAGGCTGCCAACAGCTTGGTCCTGACCGAATATAACTCTTTTTAGGTTTTCTTCTAATTTTTCTAAGGAAACTTTGTCAGAAGATGAGACAGTTTTCTCGGGTATTCTGGCAATTGAAGCAACTATTTTTTCAACATCTATTTCAGATATTGTCTTTTTTCTCTTAGATTTTGGTAAGAGCTGTTGCTTAGCACCTGCTTCATCGACTACATCAATTGCTTTATCTGGTAAATATCTATCATTAATATAACGAGAAGAAAGTTCAGCAGCAGCCTTCAAAGAATTTTCAGTATATTTAATATTATGATGATTTTCGAATCTGCTTTTTAAACCTTTCAGAATTTTTATAGTTTCATCTACCGTAGGTTCTAACACTTCTATTTTTTGAAATCTTCTTGAAAGAGCTCTATCTTTTTCAAAAATTCCTCTAAATTCTTTGTAAGTTGTTGAACCAACGAAACGCAAGCCGCTCTTTGCTAAGGCTGGTTTTAAAAGGTTAGATGCATCCATAACTCCTCCCGAAGTTGCTCCAGCACCAATAACTGTATGAATCTCATCAATAAATAAAATTGAGTTGCCCTTCTCTTCTAATTCCTTTAAGACAAGCTTTAGTCTTTTTTCAAAGTCTCCCCTGTATTTAGTACCTGCTAGAAGTGCCCCCATGTCTAAAGAATATATGGTGCTCTCTTTTACTAAATCAGGTACTTTGTTCTCAACTATTAGCTTAGCAATGCCTTCAGCTATTGCGGTTTTACCCACACCTGACTCCCCTACCAACAGTGGATTATTTTTATTTCTTCTAGCTAGAATCTGTATTACTCTTTCAACTTCTGCTTTTCTACCAATTAGAGGATCTATTTTTCCATCGATAGCCTCTTGGTTCAGGTTCAAGGTAAAAGCTTCAAGTGCTGAGCTATCTTTAGCTTTTTGATTTTTATCTTCAGCTAAAGACTCTTCCTCGAATTCGTTATCTTCCTTTCCATGACTGATAAATGAAACTACATCTAGCCTTGTTATACCTTCTTGTTGTAATAAATAAACACTGTGAGATTCTTTTTCACTAAATATTGCTACTAAAAGATTTGCTCCATCTACCTCTTTCTTTCCTGAGGATTGAACATGAAAAACTGCTCTCTGTAGAACTCTTTGGAAGCCTAAAGTTGGTTGGATCTCTTGGTCATCTTCTTCAGAAAGAACTGGCGTAGTTTCAGCTATATAAGTCTCAAGGTTTTTTTGAAGAGCTTCAACATCTACACTGCAATAATTTAAAACTTCTAAGGCTTCGTTGTTATCTAAAAGAGATAAAAAAAGGTGCTCCACAGTAACAAACTCATGCTTTTTTTTATGAGCTAATTTAAATGCGTCGTTAAGATTTTTTTCTAATTCACTATCTAACATTACTCTTCATCTACAGGTTCTATTTCACTTATTAAGGGATGCTCATTCTTTCTTGCAAAATTATTTACTTGAGCAGCTTTAGTTTCAGCAACCTCTTTCGTAAATATACCGCAAACTCCCTTCCCTTGGGTATGTATTGCTAACATAATTTGTGTGGCTTTGTCTCTATCTATTCCAAAAAAAGTTTGTAATATATAAACAACAAACTCCATAGGAGTGTAATCGTCATTAAAGATGATTACTCTATAAAGAGGAGGTTTTTTTAATTTAGGTTCAATTGTTGCTACTGCAACTGAAGTTCCTTCGTCTTCTTGATCTTCTTGAGATCCAACAGTTATTTTAGATCGAGTCTTGTCTATGAACATTAGTTCATATTATCAATAATTGCTTCTCCAAACTCAGAACATTTTACTAAGCTAGCTCCAGTCATCAGGCGTTCAAAGTCATAGGTTACGGTCTTATTTTTTATAGTTTTGGAAAGTCCTTTAATTATGAGATCAGCAGCATCAACCCAACCCAAATATCTAAGCATCATTTCAGCAGAAAGAATTAGTGAACCTGGGTTCACTTTGTCTAAGCCAGTATATTTTGGAGCTGTTCCATGAGTAGCTTCAAATAAGGCAACTTTATCACCTAAATTTGCTCCTGGAGCAATCCCTATTCCGCCTACTTCAGCTGCTAGAGCATCTGAAATGTAATCGCCGTTTAAATTAAGAGTAGCAATAACACTGTACTCATCAGGCCTGGTAAGTATTTGTTGTAGAAAAGCGTCAGCAATAACATCTTTAATGATAATGTCATTACCGGTGAGAGGATTTTTTAACTTATGCCAAGGACCTCCATCCAATTCTTCTGCTCCATATTTTTCTGCTGCTAATTGATAGCCCCAATCTTTAAATGAACCTTCAGTAAATTTCATGATATTGCCTTTATGAACTAGAGTAACTGAGCTTTTATCATTTGTAATTGCATACTGAATTGCTTTATCTACTAATCGATCAGTTCCTTCTTTTGAAACTGGCTTAATACCTATTCCGCAATTTTCTGGAAATCTAATTTTAGTTACACCTAATTCCTCAGTTAGAAACTTAAGAAGTTTTTTAGCTTCATCAGAATTAGCTTCCCATTCAATTCCTGCATAAATATCTTCAGAGTTTTCTCTAAATATAATCATGTCAGTTTTTTCAGGACTAACAACTGGACTAGGAACACCTTCAAAATATCTTATTGGTCTTTGGCATACATATAAATCTAGTTCCTGCCTTAAAGACACATTTAGGGATCTGATTCCGCCTCCAACTGGAGTAGTTAAAGGACCTTTAATACCAACAAGATAAGTTTCAAGAGCTAATAGAGTTTCAGATGGAAGCCAATTACCTTCACCATAAACTTCTACAGATTTTTCTCCGCAGTAAATCTCCATCCAAGATATTTTCTTGTCTTCACCATAAGCCTTAAACACAGCGTTATTTACTACATCAATCATTGTAGGAGTTATATCAGAACCTATTCCATCTCCTTCGATAAAGGGAATAATTGGATTATCTGGAACAATCAGATTTCCCGTAGAGTCAAAATGAATTAATTCTCCTTCTTTTGGTATTTTAATATGCTTAAATTCCATATTTAGCGATAAGTTTAGTGAGCGGGACCAGAATTATATAGCATATAAAAGCTAAATCTAAGGTAATCCAAGAATAATGAGTAAAGGAAAAGTATTACTGGGCTTGTCAGGAGGGGTAGATTCCTCTGTATCTGCTTTGATTTTAAAAAATGAAGGCTACAAGGTTGATGCACTCTTTATGAGAAACTGGGAAGATGACGATGGATCTCCTTACTGCAGTATCAAAGAAGATTTCTTAGACGCTGTCTTTGTTGCAGATCAGCTAAAAATAGACTTGGAAGAAGAGAATTTTTCTCAAGAATATAAAGATAAAGTATTTAGTTACTTTCTTAAGGAATTAGAACTTGGAAGGACTCCTAACCCAGATATTTTATGTAATAGAGAGATTAAATTTGATAGTTTTTTTAATCACGCAATGAATGCTGGATATGATTATATTGCAACTGGACATTATGTAAGAAATAAGACCCTTAAAGGAAAAACATCTCTTTTAAAGGGCAAGGACAAGACAAAAGACCAAAGTTATTTTCTTCACTCAGTTAGAGGTGAAGCTCTTGCAAAATCTATTTTTCCTTTAGGCAATTTAAATAAAACGAAAGTAAGAGAAATAGCCAAAAGTGAAGGATTAATTACCAGCGAAAAAAAGGATAGTACCGGTATATGCTTTATTGGAGAAAGGCCATTCCCTGAATTTCTAAACAACTACCTATCTCATAATCCTGGAAAAATTGAAGATGAATATGGTAAACAAATAGGAGAGCACAAAGGACTTCCTTTTTATACCTTAGGACAAAGACAAGGTCTAGGGATAGGAGGTTTAAAAGATTCTAAAGATTCTCCATGGTATGTGGCCAAAAAAAATCTAAAGGACAATACCTTAGTTGCTGTTCAAGGCAACAACCACCCTCTTCTATTGTCCAAAGAATTAGATACGATAAATTTAAGCCTTGTTAACTCACTAGAAGAAAAAGAATTCTATGGAAAAGCAAAAGTTAGATATAGACAAGAAGATCAAGATTGTTTAATTCAAATTACTAACAAAAAATTAATAATTAAGTTCGATAAATTACAAAGGGCTGTTACTCCAGGACAGTCAGTTGTGATATACAAAGAAGAAGTTTGTCTCGGTGGTGGAGAAATAAATAATATTTATTAAGGAGATTTATAAACTTTTCCTGCTTTCATAACAAAATCTACTTCCTCTAAAATACTAATGTCTTCCAATGGGTTTCCACTCACTGCAATTATGTCTGCAGATTTTCCTCCAACCAAACTCCCTAAACTACGATATTCACCTAATAATTTAGAGGCTTCTACGGTGGCAGACTGTATAGCCTTCATAGGCGGCATTCCAGCTTCCACCATGTGTTTAAATTCTGAAGCATTTTTTCCATGAGCTGAAACACCAGTGTCTGTACCAAAAGCTATTTTTACTCCAGCTTGATAAGCTTTTCCAAAAGTAACCTTTATTTGTGGTCCTATTTCAGCCGCCTTAGGTCTTACAAGCTCCGGAAAGAAATCTGGGTCCTTAGCTTTTTCTGCTACCCATAATCCAGCTATTATTGTAGGGACATAGTAAGTTCCTTTTTCTCTCATTAACCTCATGCCTTCAGCATCCATTAAAGTTCCATGCTCTATAGAATGCACACCTGCTCGAACTGCTCTTTTTATACCTTCAGCTCCATGTGCATGAGCAGCAACTTTAAATCCATAGTCGTCAGCTATATTAACTATTTGAGTAATTTCTTGTTCGGTTAGCTGAGGATTTTGACTATTTTTTGCATTACTCAATACCCCACCAGTAGCAGTTATCTTGATTAAATCTGATCCTTCTTTATACCTATATCTAACAGCTTTTGAAGCGTCATCTAAGTTATTTATTATTCCTTTAGCCGCTCCTGGATCAGAAGTTAAAGACTTGTTTAATGAGTTAGTAGAATCACCATGCCCTCCAGAGGAAGCTATGGTAGTACCCGAAGAGAAGATTCTTGGTCCTGTCACTATTCCTTTGGTGATAGCATTTCTTAAACTAATTGTGACTCCATCACTACCACCTAAATTCCTAACAGTAGTAAATCCTGCCATTAAAGTCTTTTGAGCATTTGCTACCGCTCTTATTGCATAGTCTCCAGCGTTTAGGGTTATTCTTTCTTGATAAGAGTTTTTACTATACTCAGATCCTAAATGTACATGCATATCTATTAATCCAGGTAATACTGTATAACCACTAAGATCTATAAATTCGTCTTCCGAATCTGGAGTAATAAATCCAGTTTCAATTGCTTCAATCTTTGAACCTTCTATAACAATACTCATTTCAGGAGAAGGAAAAGAACTTTCTCCATTTATTAATAACCCTGCATGAATTACTGTGGCTGATGATAAAGCGAAAAAGCAACCAATATAGAATAAAGATAAGACTAAAATTAATTTTCTCATGAACGCCAGTTTGCTTCTTACCTAGAGATAACGCAAGTATAGTTAGCTATAAGTTATAATTCACTTTTTACTCTAAAATCTATGAAGTTAACCGAACTATCTGCAATATCTCCTATTGATGGTAGGTACTCTAAACTTGTACCTGAACTACAAGAGATTTTTAGTGAATATGCTTTAATTAAATATAGAATTTTTGTAGAAATTGAATGGTTTATCCACCTCTCAAACCAATCAAATATCAAAGAACTGCCTAATTTAACAAAGCAGTCAATAACCTTTCTTTCCAAGATAGAAAAAAACTTCAATCTAGCAGAAGCAAGAAAAGTAAAGAATATAGAAAAAAAGACTAACCATGACGTTAAGGCAGTTGAATATTACTTACGTGACCAATTTATGCAATCTAAGCAGTTAAAAGGATTAGTTGAATTCATACATTTTGGGTGTACTTCAGAAGATATTAATAATATTTGTTACGCATTAATGGTAAAAGATGCTTCTAAACTATTAGTCTCAAAAAATATCAATAAGCTTAATAGCTTATTAAAAAAGAAAGCCCATCAATATGCAGAGATTCCTATGGTATCAAGAACGCATGGGCAAGTGGCGACACCAACTACTGTGGGTAAAGAATTTGCTAACTTTTCTTCTAGAATAGATCGTATATCAATTGTAATAAAAGAAACTAGTTTGAGAGGAAAAATGAATGGTGCTGTAGGAAACTATAATGCTCATTTAATAGCTTATCCTAAAGTGAATTGGGAGAGGGTTTCAAAAACCTTTATAACAAAAGTCGGTCTCCTTTGGTCTCCTTATACAACACAGGTAGAACCCAAAGACAGTATGGCTAAGTTATTTCATGGCCATGAGCGTCTAAATAATGTTCTTCTAGATTTCTCTAAGGACATGTGGGGTTATATCTCTCTAAATTATTTTTCACAGAAAACGGCTAAAGGAGAGGTTGGATCATCAACTATGCCACATAAAGTAAATCCTATTGATTTTGAAAATGCAGAAGGCAACTTAGGTCTGGCCAATACTCTCTTCCATCATCTTTCTTCAAAAATTACTATATCTAGATGGCAGAGAGACCTTTCAGATTCTACTTCTATGAGAAATATAGGTAGTTGTTTTGCCTATACTTTGATAGCTACTTCTTCCTTAATTAACGGAATAAAAAAGCTTGAAGTGAATAAAGAATCAATAAATGATGACATAGAAGATGCTTGGGAGGTAATTACAGAAGCCATCCAGACAGTAATGAGAAAACATCGAATAGATGGAGGGTATGAGGTAATGAAAAAAGCCTCACGGGGAAAAAAGGTTACAAAAGAAGATTTACATTCAATAATTAAAAGTTTAGATATTCCGGCAACTGAAAAAAGAAAGCTGCTGGACCTCACTCCTTCTACTTACTTAGGTCTATCTAAAAAACTTGCTAGAGAAATTTGAAGTTGCCACTAACCTTTTATTGATTTATTGTTGGTCTTGTTTAAAATCCTCATTTTTCTTACAACACGTTGTTAAAATCACTTAAAATTTTACTGTTAAAATTATTTTCTAAGAACATATGGTCAAATATAAAGAACTCGTAGCTGAATTTGAAAATCTAAAAAATGCTAAAGGCTCGCTTTTAGGGGGGGTTGATCCTGAACATGCAGCTAGGATGAAACTTCAAAACAGATTCTCTACCGGGGTTGATATTGCAAAATATACTTCAGATATTATGCATGCAGATATGGAAGCATACGATCAAGATCCTTCAAACTACACTCAGTCTTTGGGTTGTTGGCATGGCTTTTCTGCTCAACAAATGGTTATGGCAGTAAAAAAATACCAGAAAACAACTTCCAAAAGTTATGTCTACCTTAGTGGCTGGATGGTAGCTGGTTTAAGATCAGAGTTTGGACCTCTACCTGACCAGAGTATGCATGAAAAGACTGCAGTACCAAGCTTAATAAATGAGATATATACGTTCTTAAAACAAGCTGATGCAAGGGAACTTCAACATCTATTCCTTAGTCTTGATGAAGCTCGAGAAAAAGGAACTAATGAAGATGAAATAATCCAACAAATAGATAATTTTGAAACTCACGTGGTACCTATTATTGCAGACATAGATGCAGGATTTGGTAACGAAGAAGCAACTTACTTATTAGCTAAAAAAATGATTGAAGCAGGTGCTTGTTGCATACAAATTGAGAATCAAGTTTCTGATGCAAAACAGTGTGGTCATCAAGATGGAAAGGTGACGGTGCCTCATGAAGATTTCTTATCAAAAATTAATGCAATAAGGTATGCGTATTTAGAGTTAGGTGTAGAAAATGGTTTGATTGTAGCTAGAACAGATTCGCTTGGTGCTGGATTAACACAAAAAGTTCCTGTTTCTAAAGAACCAGGAGATATTGCTAGTAGATACAATGACTTTCTTGAAACTAAAGAAATTGAGGATCTAAGTGAACTTACTCAATATGATATTGCTATCCAACAAAATGGAAAATTAGTAAAGCCTGTGAGACTGGAGAATGGTCTATACACTTTTAGAGAAGGGACAGGTTTTGACAGAGTAATTTTGGATTGTATAACCAGCCTTGAATCGGGTGCTGATTTATTGTGGATAGAAACTGAAAGGCCTAATGTTAAGCAAATTGCCGATATGGTTAAAGAGATTAGAAAGGTACATCCCCAAGCCAAGCTAGTTTATAACAATTCACCTTCTTTCAATTGGACTTTGGCTTTTAGAGAACAAGTTTTTAATGAATGGTCTGAATCAGGTAAAGATACATCTGAATACCCTGATCCAAAAAAGGAACCAAAAGGCTTAATGAATGAAAAATTTGATAAGTCTGAACTGTCTGAAGAGGCAGATAAATTAATCCAAAGGTTCCAAAAGGATGCTGCAAATCAAGCTGGAATATTTCATCACTTAATTACCTTACCTACTTACCACGACACGGCGCTTGGAACACATAAGTTAGCTGAAGGTTATTTCGGGGATAAAGGCATGCTGGCTTATGTTAAAGAAATACAACGCAAGGAGATAAGAGGTGATCTAGCTTCAGTTAAGCACCAAGACTTAGCTGGATCTACAGTTGGCGACGAACACAAAGAATATTTTTCTGGAGACAATGCGCTACTGGCTGGAGGTAAAGGCAGTACTATGGACCGATTTTAGGTTCTAGGTAATTTCTTTATTTACACTTAGCTGGATCGCCCCCACATATCTCACAGTCTCCGATTTCTCCCATAGTTTTGAGGCCACCACAAGACCCTGCTATAGGTTTTCTTCCAAACACTACGCCTATAGACATGGCTATGAATATCAGAAGAAGGATACTAAAGGTGATTAGAACGGTGCTCATTTCTTAATTGTAAAGTTGATTAGAACCATTTTGAAGTTTTTAGAACTAAATTACCTTCTTCTTTTACTATATAAAGAGACTTAATGTGATTTTTATTGGAGTATTCTAGGCCTTTTTCTAAGCCCATAACATTTAAAGCAGTAGCTAATGCGTCTGCTTTCATTACATTTTCTGCTATTACTGAGACCGAGATGTGTTTTTTATTAATCGGCTTGAAAGTAATAGGATCAATAGTATGAGATACAAGGTTACCTTCTCGAAGGGAAAAATTTCTATACTCTCCAGATGTTGCCAAGGATAGATTTTCGTATTCCTTAGAAGATAAAGTTAATATAGGGGAGCTAGGTAAATCAGGGTTTTCTATTGCGACTAACCAAGCCTGATTTGGTGATTTGTGACCTTTATATTTAATTTCTCCTCCCAACTCAATGAAATATGAATCAATAGAGTAAGAATCTAAGTAAGAGGACAATAAATCTATAGCAAAGCCTTTAGCAACAGCAGACATATCTAAATAAACATCATTTAAGCGTTTAATTCTTTTATTTTCTGAATCTACTTTATAAGAACTGCAGCTAATTTGATCTCTTAGTTTCATTAATTTACTGTCATCATAAGAATTAGCTATTTCAGGAGGACCGAATCCATAATAATTTACAAAATATCCAATACTTATATTGAAAGAACCTTCTGTGGCCAAACAAGTCTCTTGAGAGAAGACAGCAACTTTAAGAAAATTATCTGAAACATAAACCCATTCATCTATCTTGGATTCATTTAGCTCAGAAATAAGAGAGGTTTTAAGGTAAGTAGACATTTCTTTATTAACGGAATTCAACACATTAAAAACATTCCTTTCTGCTTCACTATCATCATAATTAATGAGAACTACTTTATAAGTAGTACCCATAATTTCTCCGCGAAATGTAACTAAACTATTTCTTTCCCAAGTGAGTAAAACTATTACTGCTAATGAGGTTATTAATAAGAGAGAGAGAAATTTTTTTTTCAAGCCTAAAAGGGTTGGAGATTAACTACCAAAATCATCAAACCTTATAGCTTCTGATTCGACACCTAAATCATCTAACATACCAAAAACTGCGTTCATCATTGCAGGTGGTCCACACATGTAATATTCACAATCTTCTGGAGCTTGATGATCATTTAAATATTCATCTAATATCACTTGATGTATAAAGCCTGTTGGCCCTTCCCAATTATCTTCTGGTAAAGGATTATCTAAAGCAAGAGTCCAATTAAAATTTTCATATTTCATAGCCAATTCATCGTATTCTTCTTTATAAAAAACTTCTTTTAGGCTCCTAGCCCCGTAATAAAAAGTAATCTTTCTATTAGTATTAATTCTCAGTAATTGGTCAAAAATATGTGATCGCATAGGAGCCATACCTGCCCCTCCACCAATAAAAATCATTTCAGCTTCACTCTTATTAGCAAAGAAATCTCCAAAAGGCCCAAAGATAGTTAATTTATCACCTGCTTTTAAGTTGAATAAGTAAGAAGTCATCTCGCCTGGAGGGTAATCTGTTCCAGGAGGAGGAAGTTCTATTCTTACATTAAATTTCATTATTCCCTTTTCTTCAGGATAATTTGCCATTGAATATGCTCTGATTACAGTTTCTTTAATAGAAATAGAGTTATCCCAAAAGTGAAACCTTTCCAGATCTTGATTAAACTTTTCATCAATATCAAAATTCTTAAAATCAATATCGCCAGGGGGAATTTCCATTTGTACATACCCCCCTGCCCTAAAAGCCACTTCTTCCCCTTCGGGTAATTTAAGTATTAATTCTTTGATAAAAGTAGCCACATTTTCATTAGACAAAACCTCACATTCCCATTTCCTAGCTCCAAAGACTTCATCTGGAACTCGTATTTTCATATTGTCTTTTACAGGTACTTGGCAAGACAGTCTCCAACCTTCTTTTTTTTCTCGATGTGTGAAGTAATCTTCTTCATTAGGTAAAATAGATCCGCCTCCTTCTAAAATCACACATTTACACTGTGAACAAGTTCCCTTTCCTCCGCAGGCAGATGAAAGGAACATGTTTTCATTGGCTAAAGTTTGAAGTAATTTATCTCCAGCTGAAACGGTTAAAGTTCTATTTGGGTCTTCAT
>CAXFFS010000043.1:0-12507 GCA_964002385.1 uncultured Gammaproteobacteria bacterium
TGACTCAATTAAAACGTCTTTTATGCCAGCATCATCATCTTTACCAACTGAATCCTCTCTATCTACTTGAATTTCTAAATGTAACTTATTGTTTTTAAATAGTATTCCAGATGGGTTATCGGGTTCTCCTGCATAACCTATGAACTTACTATTGTCCTTTAAACTGACTTTTGATTGATCAGATAAAGTTACTTCTAAGTTTCCATCATGTACTTGGAAAGAAGTAACTTCTTGAAAAGTACCTTGAGATAAAGGAATGGTCTTATTAAGGAAAGTTTTTGAAAACTCTATAACCTTATCTCCTCTTAAAGGATTATAAGCACCCCCTCTTTCAGCTCCTCCTTCTTCCGAGATCATATCTGTTCCATACAAAGCATCGTACAAGCTTCCCCACCTTGCATTAGCTGCATTTAAAGAAAACCTTGCGTTCATGACTGGAACCACCAGTTGAGGACCAGCTATCTCACTTATCTCTGGATCTACCTCTGAAGTAGTTATTTGAAAGTCATTGGCCTCTTCTACCCAATAACCTATTTCTTTTAGGAAGGTTTTATATTCTTCATGATTATGGCTTTGACCTTTTCTATCTAAATGCCATTTATCTATTTTTTCTTGGAGATTTTCTCTGTGTGAGATAAGAGAATTATTTCTGGGAACAAATTCTTCTACAATCTCATTAAAGGAAATCCAAAATTCATCAATAGTGACATTCAGGCCGGGTAAAATTTCTCCGGCCAGGAGTTCATCTAATTCTTTAGCAACTTGTAAACTTCCATACTGAACACGTTCAGTCATTTCTTTCCTCTTAATTTTCTAAATGCCATGGACTATGAAAACTTAGTTTCATATTTTTTTATAAGTTAAAAGAGTATATCCTAGTATTTCAAAATCAAAACATGTCGGATAAAAAAAACCAAAAAATAGGCATCACCGAAGTTGTCTTAAGAGATGGTCACCAGTCTCTTCTAGCAACTAGATTTACTCTAGCTGATATGTTGCCCATTGCAAAAAAATTAGACGAGGTTGGTTACTGGTCGATTGAGTCTTGGGGAGGGGCAACTTTTGACTCTTGTATTAGATATCTTAATGAGGATCCTTGGGAGAGACTTAGAGCTTTGAAAAAAGCCATGCCTAACACAAGACAACAAATGCTTCTCAGGGGGAAAAACCTTGTAGGTTACAAACACTATTCAAACGACACTGTATCTTTATTCATCCAAAAAGCAGCTGAAAATGGCATTGATGTTTTTAGGATTTTTGATGCTCTAAATGACTTTAATAACATTGAATTTGCAATAAAGGAAGTGAAAGCAAATGGTAAGCATGCGCAAGGTGCCATGGCTTATACCACTAGCCCTGTCCACGATTTAAATACTTGGTTAGATTATGCAAAAAAGGTTGAAGATTCAGGAGCAGATTCTTTTGCCA
Source organism: uncultured Gammaproteobacteria bacterium (assembly GCA_964002385.1). Taxonomy (GTDB): domain Bacteria; phylum Pseudomonadota; class Gammaproteobacteria; order Magnimaribacterales; family Magnimaribacteraceae; genus AEGEAN-183. The sequence goes on from CAXFFS010000043.1 coordinate 1,429, forward strand.
TTAAAGATATGGCTGGCATCCTTAAACCTTATGATGCATTTGAGCTAGTTTCTCTTCTTAAAGAAAGCCTTAGTATCCCTATACATATGCAATGTCACGCTACCACAGGAATGTCTACAGCCTCTAACTTAAAGGCAATTGAAGCGGGTATAGATAATATTGATACTTCTATTTCTTCAATGAGCATGACCTATGGACATTCAGCTACAGAGACTTTAGTAAGTATGTTTGCTGACAGAGAGAGTGATCTAGGTCTGGATATTAATTTATTGGGTGAAATTTCAGATTATTTTAGAGTCATAAGGGAAAAGTATTCTGATTTTGAAGGATCACTCAAGGGAGTTGATTCCTCAATGTTAATCAAACAGGTTCCGGGCGGAATGTTATCCAACCTAGAATCACAATTAAAATCTATTAATCAGGAAGACAAATTAGAGAAAGTGAAAGAAGAGATTCCTGTAGTGAGAGAAGATTTTGGTTTTCCTCCCCTAGTGACTCCTGTCTCTCAAATAATAGGAGCTCAGTCTTTGCTGAATGTAACTGAAAATTCTAGATACGGGAGTCTTACATCTGAAACCAAGAAACTTTTATTAGGTGCTTACGGAAAATTACCAGGAAAAATAAACAGCGAGATTTTTAAAAAGGCTTCCGATGATCCTCCCGAAAAGGAAAATGAAAAGAATACAAGTGAGATGGAAGAGGAATTTAAAGATCTATGTCGAGAAAACGACCTGCCTAATTTATCTAGCAATATAGAGAATTTATTAACTTATATTCTTTTTCCTAATATTGCTTTTAATTTCTTTAAGGAAAGAAATTTTTAAAATATAAAGTCTCTAATTATCTAGACCCTTGACCATCGTCTATCTTGATAAAAGTACCTGTTACGCACTCAGATGAAGGAGAAACAAGAAACAATAACGTTGAATCCATTTGGGCTGGATCACATATCCTCTTTCTAGGGAATCCTTGGCTGATATCCCCTATTCTTTCTAACATTCCATCAAGCATTTCAGAAGAAAAACAACCCGGTGCAATGCAATTTACATTTATGTTATAACTTGCCCATTCGGTGGCTAAAGCTTCTGTTAACCTAACTACACTTGCCTTTGTTATGGAGTAGAGAGAGGCAGCAGAATGAGGGGTGGTATTAAATGCAGCCATAGAGGAAATATTTACCATCCTTCCTGGTAACTTTTTATCAATGAGTCTTCTTGCTACTTCATTGGAAAGAAGATAAGGACCTACTAAATTTGTATCTACTACATTATCTATCAACTCATCAGACTGTTTGATAGCCCACTGTGCATCAGGTATACCCGCATTGTTAATCAAGGTATTTACAACACCCAGAGTATCTTCTGTCATTTGAACTGCGTTTCTAATACTTTCCCTATCAACCATGTCAACAGGTATGGGTTCACAGATTCCACCATCATCCCTAATTTCTTTGGCTAGTTCTTCTAACTTTTCAACTCTTCTAGCTGAAATAGCAACTTTAGCTCCACATTTGGCTAACACTTTTGCGAAACGGTAACCTAATCCTGAAGAAGCCCCCGTTACTAATGCCACTTGATCACTTAAGTCCAGTGAAAAGTTTGGGTTTGAAAATTCTGTCATTTGAAATTTCTCCTATTTACGAAACATTAATGAAAAAGTTACTGGTACTGATTTACTTATGCTTGGAAGGCCTGCAACTGCTCTTAAAGCCTCGACGCCATTAGACAAACCTAGCCTGTCAGCATTTAATAATAGCGGCTCTAAACTACTAACTGAAAAGGATTGATTGCTCAATCTTGTTACCTTTAACTTTACAAGCAAAGGAAACTGCTTATTTTTAAACCCAAACATCCCTCTGTATTTAACTTCATAAGATTTCCCAATATCAATTAATAGCATCTTTTCTAAGTCGACTTCCAGTTTGAAAACAGCACTTGGATAAATTTTTGTTTCAAATAATAGATTGCCCATTCTCTCATTACGAATAGGTATTAAAGTTTCCAAACTAGCAAGATTTATTGATAGTTGGGCTTCCCCGTTTTCCTTAACATTACCTGAAATCTTCTTAAAAGAATGAATCTCAGCAATGTTGGAAGCTTTTATAGAAATAAAATTTAATTTTGATTCTTCATTCACTAGATACCAATCCGAGAATACAGGAGAGGAAAACAGAAGTAATAGCCAAAAATATAATGGGATCCTTAAAGTTGATATGAACATATTGATTTAATGAAAATATAATATCTTAAACGCCAAAATTATTGGTAGCTAATTCTTGTAGAAAAGTAAGATAAGATAGTATTTGATGTTTTTAAAAAAAATATACTCAGCATTTATTAATTCTTTCAATGGCATTTATCGAGCTTTGCAGCAAGAATTTGCATTCCGGATAGAATTTATTTTTTCAGCTATCTTAATTCCGGCTTCTTTTTTTATAGGTGATAATGTGCTTGAAATAATCCTATTGTCTGGAAGCACTCTCTTCATACTGTTAGTGGAATTATTAAACACCGCCATTGAAACAACTTTGAACAGAATTGGTACGGAAGAAAATGATTTAACAAAGTATGCAAAAGATATGGGTTCAGGTGCTGTCCTTATTTCTCTTCTACTTTGGTTGGTAACTTGGTCTTTAATAGCTATTTACTAGACTTCAAAGTCTAATCATCGTAAAAAGAGTTCTTTATAGGGAAATATTAAAATGCGTCAGCTCGAAACTGTCTCCATGCGTACCAAGCTAGCTTTTGGTGTAGGGGCCTCAGGAGAGGCAGGAACATTATGGATGTTCAACGCTCTCACTTTTTTCTTTTATAACCAGGTCTTAGGACTTCCTCCTGATCTAGCAGGATACGCTGTTGCCATAGCTATAGTTTTCGACGCTATAACTGATCCAGTAATGGGTTCGATTTCTGATCGATTCAGATCTAAATATGGCAGACGACATCCTTTTATGTTTGCTGCCCCTGGACCAATACTAATAGCTTTATTTTTTATATTTAATCCTCCAGATTCTGTAAATACGGATTTTCAATTATTTGCTTGGTATACAGCCTTCACCATATTTTTAAGGGTTAGTCTGACGTTATTTACGGTGCCCCATTTAGCTTTAGGGGCTGAACTTTCTGACGACTACGATGAGCGCTCAAAAGTAATGAGCTACAACACTCTATTTGGATATGTAGGGGTCGTATTTATGCACGTTTTTGTTTGGTTCATCATATTCGATAAATTCGAAGGTGGGCAGAGAAACATAGACGCCTATGCGCCCATAGTAATTTATGCTTCAGTTTTGATTGCAACTTGTATTCTTGCTTCTGCTTGGTTTACCAAAGACCGTATTCCTTTCCTTAAAAAACCTCCAGATGATGGGGAAAAAATAGGTTTTAAAAGGTTAATCAAGGACATGTCAGCTGCTATATCAAATAAGAATTACTTAAACTTATTAATTGGTCTTTTCTTTCTATCAGTGTTGATAGGAACCCATGAGACCTTGGGCTTATACATGGTTACCTTCTTTTGGGAATTAACTCCTTATCAAATAGGTTTTTTAATTATTAATAATATTATTGGTTATGCCTTGGGATTTATTCTAGCTGCTCGATTACATAGAAGGTTTGATAAAAGAGCTACTATTGTTTTTACCTGTTTATCCCTCAGTATTTTTTGGTCCGCGGCTGTCACCCTTAGGCTATTTGATCTTGCTCCCCAAAATACTACTTGGGAATTGGTTATCTTCATCATTTGCTTTGGGGCTGTCTCATCAACTAGCGGTTCCATCTTACACATAAGTGTGATGTCAGCTCTTGCAGATGTTTCAGACGAAAATGAGCTAAAAACAGGCATGAGACAAGAAGGAATTTATTATTCAGCCAGAGCTTTTTTTGGTAAGGCCTCCAATGCATTCGGTCATGTGGTGGCTGGTTTAGCATTGAAGTATATAGGTTTTCCTGAAAATGCCATCCCAGGAGAATTGTCTAGCGAGATGATTTTCCAACTTGGCATTATTGATGGCCCTTTCGCCATGGTTTGGGGTTTCATAGCAGTCTTCTTTTACTACCGATACGGAATTAACAGAAAGTATCATGCACAAATACAAGAACAACTTCGGATCAAAAAAGAAGCCAATAACTCTTCAAATCAACCTGAATCTGTATAATGCGTGCTGAATTAACAACTTGAATTTTTAAAATGAAGAAAGTTTCGCAGAAGAAAGTTACAACAATAAGAAATAAACCCTCTAGGAAACAAGCGGAAGAGGCAGTTAAAATCTTAATCAAGTGGGCTGGAGACAATCCTGAAAGGGAGGGTTTGCTAGAAACCCCTAAAAGAGTGGTTAACTCTTACAAAGAATTCTTTAGTGGATACGATAGTAAACCAGAACAGATTCTTTCAAAAACCTTTGATGAAGTTGAGGGATACGATGAAATGGTCATTGTTAGAGATATTGCTATTGAATCTCATTGTGAGCACCACATGGTTCCTTTTATTGGTATTGCTCACATTGGATACATTCCTAATAAAAGAATTGTGGGCATAAGTAAATTAGCAAGAATAGCTGACGTTTTTGCTAAACGTCTTCAGACTCAAGAAATCATGACAGCCCAAATAGCTGACACTATAAACGAAGTACTTAAACCTAAAGGTGTAGCAGTAGTAATTGATGCTCAACATCAATGCATGACAACTCGAGGAACCCACAAGACTGAAAGTAGCACTATCACCAGCAGGATGTTGGGTTTATTCAGAACAAATTCAAATACCAGAAGTGAATTTATGAATCTCATAAATTCAGCCAACAGTTAATTCTCTTAAAGTTGTCTAAGCAAGACATAGTTCACTCCAAACCTTTTATTCTTGCTTCTGGTTCTACAATCAGAAAACAAATTCTTTCGGATCACGGAATTAACTTCGTTGTCCAAAAGTCTGAGATTGACGAAGAAGAATTAAAAAAAAATATTCTGAACCTCCCCTTTGAGGAAAGGGTAATAAAATTAGCTTCAGCTAAAGCAAAAGAAGTTAGTGAGAAAAATATAGAACGTTATGTTGTTGGGGCCGACCAGATGTGTGTATGCAATGGTAGAGTTTTTAATAAACCTGGAAATCTAGAAAATTCTATAAATAACTTAAAACTTTTAGCAGGTAATACTCATTGCCAATACAGCGGCATAAGTATTTTTTTAAATGGGAAGTCCCTATGGACTTTTTGTGATACAGCCACTTTAACAATGAAAGAACTCTCAGATGAGCAAATAATGTCTTACGCTTTAGAAGAACAACCGTATGAATGTTGTGGTTCTTATAAATACGAATCTTTAGGAGCAACTCTTTTTTCAAAAGTTAAAGGATCTGAATACACCGTCCAAGGACTCGCGTTTGTTCCACTTATAAACGCCTTTAAAGAGCTTGGCATCTCTTTGTAAGAATAAGCTCTACCTGTAGGTTTGAATCGTTCTTTTTGATCCCTCAATAGAAAACAAGACCTGCCATAACTGAAGGCTTCTGGACCTAAAATTAGCAGCACTGGAAAGTAACCAATAAGTCCACATTCTATAAAATTCATTGTCGTACTTATCTTTTAGCTTTTCGTAGTTATTAACAAAGTTGTCATACCAGCACATCAAGGTTTTATCATAATGAGGGCCAATATTGTGCCAGTCATCAAAAATAAAGATGCCTTCACTTGCTTTTGCTATCTGCTCAGCTGACGGCATCATTCCATTTGGAAAGATGTACTTTTCTACCCAAGGATCTGAGGTTGTTGTGGATTCGTTTCCTCCGATGGTATGTAAAAGAAAAGCTCCTTCCTCTTTTAAGCAGCTTCTAACAACTTCAAAGAACTCTTCGTAGTTTTTATAACCTACGGCTTCAAACATACCAATGGAATAAATTGCATCAAATTTCTCATCTAGATCCCGATAATCCATTAATCTAAACTCAACATCCATATTGTCGGAGTTTTGTTTTGCATATTCTATTTGTTCTTTTGAAATGGTAATTCCTACAACAGTCACTCCATAATTGTTGGCAAAGTGTTTTGCTGCCCCTCCCCAACCGCAGCCGATATCCAGTATCTTCATTCCAGCTTTAAGGTTTAGTTTTTTAGCTACTAGGTCTAATTTTGCTAATTGAGATTCCTCTAAGGTAGAGACATCTTTAGTCCAATAGCCACATGTGTACATCATGGTCTTATCAAGCATCAAAGAAAAAAGATCGTTGCCAATGTCGTAGTGACGTTCAGCCACCTGAAAAGCTCTTGAGATAGATTGTAAGTTTCTAAGTTTACTCTTCATTTTTCCAAAAAATAATGGTGCTCCGCCTATTTCATTGTAAATACCACTGCTAAGAATTTTTTCGAAAAAAAGATCAAGACGATCACAATCAAACCATCCTTTCATGTAACTCTCCCCAAAACCCAGGCTTCCATTGAAGAGAATGCTTTTATAGAGATCTGGGTTATAAACTGTTATATCCCAGGGACGACTACCATCTATTTCAATATCTACTCTAGCTAATAACTCAGAATACTTGTCTAATATTATTTTATTAAGCATGTTGATTTATATTCTAAATTGATTTCAATCATAAAATAAACTAAATTTTAACCCTAGGAATCAAGATAACCGTGTCTAACAACCTAATATTTAAATAATGGAAGAAAGAAATATAGATACCAAGCATAACCAGAATGAAGAAATAGCCTTTGATCCAAGTGCTTTAGAAATAAAATATCTGCAAGAGAGAGACAAGCGCCTTAGAGAGGATGGTAATGAACAATACCTTGAAGTTAAGGGAGACTTTTCCTATTTTGTTGAAGACCCATACATAGATGAAGAAATAGAAAGAAGTCCCCTGGAAGACGAAGTAGAAGTAGTAATTGTGGGTGGCGGTTTTGGCGGAATGTTAGCTGCTGCTAGATTAAAGGAAGCTGGAATAGACGACTTTAGAATTATAGAAAAAGGAGGTGACTTTGGTGGTACTTGGTACTGGAACAGATACCCAGGAGCGTCTTGTGATATTGAATCCTATATCTATTTCCCTTTACTAGAAGAAACAGGTTTTATTCCTAAACAAAAATACACCAATGCTCCTGAAACACTTGAATACTGTCGTGTGCTTTCAAAAAAATTCAATCTCTATGAAAAATCATGCTTTCAGACTGAAGTAACTTCTGCTAAATGGGACGAAGAAATCCAAAGATGGATTGTTCATACCAATAGAAAAGATCGTATGAAAGCGAAGTATCTGGTGCATTCAAATGGACCTCTAAATCGACCTAAGCTACCTGCAATAACTGGAATAAATGATTTTAAAGGCCATACCTTTCATACCAGTAGATGGGATTATCAGTATACGGGGGGTGATTCTTCTGGAAATTTATCTGGTCTAAAAGATAAAAAAGTAGCCATAATAGGCACAGGTGCCACTGCCGTGCAGTGCGTCCCTCACGTGGGAGAAGCTGCTGAGAAACTGTATGTTTTTCAAAGAACCCCTTCCTCCATTGACATAAGAAATAATCAACTGACTGATTCCGATTGGCTTTCTAATCAGAAACCAGGTTGGCACAACGAAAGAAGAAATAATTTTGAGTCCCTTCTGACTGGAGCTCCTATAAAAGAAGATTTAGTTGCTGACGGTTGGACTGAAGCTTTTAGACTTTTATTTGGAAGTATTCGTGATAGAGCTCCCTCTAAATTAAGAATGTTCTCGTGGGCAGTAACTTCTGTTATTTCTCCTGAATTGTATAAATTGGGTTTCAAACAATTCTTAACAAATAAAGCTATGACCTACATGGACGTGCGAAATGCTATGCAAATGGCAGATTATCAGAAAATGGAAAAGGTTCGAGCTAGAGCTGATGAAGTGGTCCAAGATAAAGATACTGCTGAATCATTAAAGCCTTACTATAACCAATTCTGTAAAAGACCATGCTTTCATGATGAATACCTTCAAACTTTTAATCTTCCTAATGTTGAATTAATTGACACTGACGGAAAAGGGTTAAGTGAAATATCAGAAAAAGGTATTATTTATGATGGCAAAGAGTATGAAGTTGATTGCATTATCTTTGCAACTGGTTTTGAAGTGGGGACTGACTATAGTAGAAGAGCCGGTTATCAGATTTATGGTGTTGATGGAGTCTCTGTTTCTGAAAAATGGCAAGACGGTCTATCAACTTTCCATGGAATGCATTCAAAAGGATTTCCCAATTGCTTCTTTTTTGGCCCTGCTCAGTCTGGATTTACAGCTACTTTTACCTATTCACTAGATGAGCAAAGCATCCATTTAGCTTATATTCTTAAAACTGCAAAAGAAAAGGGAACTTCAAGGATAGAAGCTTCTCAAGAGGCAGAAGAAGGTTGGGTTAAAACCATAATAGAAAAAGCAAGATTAACTGCAGATTTCCAAGAGAAATGTACCCCAGGTTATTATAATAATGAAGGTAAAATTAGTCAGAAACCCCAAAACGGTATGTATGGAGGCGGTCCTATAGAGTTCTTTGCCTTGATGAAGAAATGGAGGTCTAAAGGAAATCTTGAAGGACTAGAGTTAACTAAGCAATAACTCTCAAATATACCTTCCAGTGCAAATTTTAAGTCTCACGAAACCTCCCAGTGAGAAAGAAATTCTGGAAATGCATTGCATAAACCAAGAAAATATTCCCGAAGTTGGGGATGTATCCAAAATAGAAGATTTTAAAGCTCTAGTTCATTGGTCTGAACATATATTCGTCCATAAATCTGAAGAAATTATTAAGGCTTTTGTTCTTTCTATGCGAGAAGGAAATTCTTACCATTCAGAGAATTACAAATATGTATCTAAGCTTTTTCCAAGATTTCTTTATGTCGATAGGATTGCAGTACAAGAAAAATTTAGGAGGAAAGGTATAGCTGAAAAAATTTACTCCAAAGTAATATCTACCGGAAAAGATAATAATTTAGATATTCTTTGTGAAGTAAATACCAGACCTTCAAATGAACCTTCTTTAGTCTTTCATGAGAAAATGGGTTTTGAAGAAGTAGGAACTAATGATTTTGAAAAGAACAGTGTTGTTTACCTAAGAAGACCTTACACCAAAGAATGAAATCTAAATTAAAAGAAATATTTACGGTCGACCCCTATCAAGAAATGAATTCAGCCAGTCCTGGTGAAGTTTGTAACTTACTAAAAGGCGAATGGATACAAGGCACAAGGTTCAGAGAAGATATACCAGACCCTTTAAATGGAGAACCTTTCCTTAAGGTCCCAGATACAACTGAATATTCAGAATTTATAAACAGCCTAGATTCGTGCCCCAAAAGTGGACTGCACAATCCGTTAAAAAACGTTGAAAGATATCTAATGTTAGGAGAGGTTTGTGCTAAATCAGCTGAATTATTAAGAGAAGATGAAATCGAAAAATATTTCTGTAAATTAATCCAGAGAGTAATGCCAAAAAGTGATGCTCAATGTTTGGGTGAGGTCACAGTAACAAGAGTTTTCTTAGAGAACTTTTCTGGTGACAACGTACGTTTTTTAGCCCGAAGTTTCTCCAATCCAGGTAATCACCTTGGACAAGAATCCTCTGGTTACAGATGGCCTTTTGGCTCCACATGCATAATTGCTCCATTTAACTTTCCGCTAGAAATCCCTGTTCTTCAAGTTATGGGAGCTCTATTTATGGGAAACAGGCCTTTAGTAAAAGTAGACTCTAAGGTTAGTGTTGTATTTGAACAATTTTTAAGGCTTTTGATTCATTGTGGTTTACCTCCTAGCGATCTCGATTTTATTAACTGCAGGGGCCAGGTAATGGGAGAATTGATAAAAGATAGCAAAGATAAAATTAGACTTCTGCAGTTCACTGGTTCAAAAGAAGTAGCCGAAAAATTGGCTGTTGATCTAAAGGGTAAGATTAAGATTGAGGATGCCGGTTTTGATTGGAAAATTATCGGTCCAGATTATGATTCTAAGTGGTCAGAACATGTGGCTTGGCAATGCGATGAAGATGCCTATAACGCATCAGGGCAAAAATGTTCAGCTCAAAGCATGTTATTTATGCATAAAAACTGGGAGCAGGATCTTATTCCAAGATTGATTGATTTAGCTTCTAAGAGAAAACTAAAAGATCTAGATATTGGCCCAGTACTTACCTGGACTAACCCGCAAATGAGAGAGCACATAGATTCTTTGCTTAAGATTGCAGGGTCAAAGTTGTTGTTAGGTGGAAAAGAACTAACTAATCATTCGATTCCCTCTGTGTATGGCTCTCTTGAGCCTACAGCTTTACAAATACCCATAGAAGCTTTTCGGACTGACGACTTTAAGAAAATCACCAAAGAAGTATTTGGCCCTTTTCAAATAGTGGTTGTCTACACGGATAAAGAAATTGGTCTAGTAAAAAATGCTCTTGAGAAGATCACTCAAAATCTAACTGCAGCTATTGTAAGTAATGACACTTTCTTCCAACAAGATTTGTTGGCAAATACGGTGAATGGAACTACTTACACCGGAATGAAAGCCAGAACCACAGGAGCACCTCAAAACCACTGGTTTGGGCCATCAGGTGATCCAAGATCTGCTGGAATTGGAACTCCCGAAGCCATAATAAATACCTGGAGCTCTCATAGAGAAATCATAAAAGATGTTGGACCTTAATCTTGGAAAATATTTGCTAATGGATCGAAATTCTCAGACAAAACTTTATCTCCTTTATTCTTGATCTAAAGTAGCATCCCGTTCTCCGAAATCCCACCCTGCTCCATTATTGTCATAATTTCTTAAAATCCTTTTGGCTACTGACTGTACATGCACTTCGTCGGGTCCATCATAGATTCTTGCCTCTCTAGCATGTCTGTACATTAAACTTAAAGGGGTATCATCAGTCAGACCTTTTGCTCCGTGTACCTGAATGGCTCTATCAATAACATTGTGGAGCATTTCAGCACCAACTACCTTAATCATTCCTATCTCAATTCTGGCGTCATCCCCTTGGTCAATACGTTTTGCTGCGTCCAGTGTCAGCTGTCTACTAGCTTGTATCTCACAAGCACTATCGAAAACAAATTTTTGCATTAACTGTTTTTCGGCTAAAGATGAACCGAA
>CAXFFS010000044.1:0-11510 GCA_964002385.1 uncultured Gammaproteobacteria bacterium
TAGCGTTTATATAACCCCCTTCTAAAGAAATATTTGCTCCCATTTTTCTCATGGCTTCTATGTGTAGATTAACTGGCCTGCTTCCAATAGCGCACCCACCAGGAAGAGCGACTCTAGCTTCATTGAATTTAGCTAATAAGGGTCCTAAGACCAATATTGAAGCTCTCATGGTTTTCACTAATTCATATCTTGCATTTAAGTTTTTAATTGAAGAGGGATCAACATAAACATCCATATCTTCATTAAGCATGATATCTATACCCATAGATCCCAATAACTCAATCATAGTAGTCACATCATTTAGGTGAGGTAAGTTACCCACTTTCATTGGAGAATCAGCCAATAAAGAAGCTGCCAATACAGGCAAGGCAGAGTTTTTTGCTCCTGAAGCTGTAATTTCTCCATTTAGCTCATTTTTTCCTTTGATCAACAGTTTATCCATAAAAATTATTTCCTAAATTGAAGTAACCCATTTCTCTATAACTAAATCTAAGTCATTAGATTCGCTTTTCATAAGAGAATAAAATTGATTTCTGAAAGTTAGTCCAAGATTAACGCCATTTATCACAATGTTAATTAATTTCCATTGTCCCTGGTCATTTAGATACATATCGTAAGTGGCAGGATAGACTTTCGTAGAAGTAACTATTTGTAAAGAAACCTTTTCTCTATTCCCTTTAGACGATTTCTTAGTTTCTTGTGAAACTATTATCTTTTCATCTTTAAATTCAGCTAAAGTTTTTGAGTAAGATTTAAGAAGAGTTGATTTAAAAGCCTTATTAAATTTTTCAATTTGTCTCTTATTTGCATCCTTATAATATTTACCCATAACATTTCTAGAAATTCTTTTAAAATCTACTAATGGTTGTAAAGATAGAGAAATCGCATTGATAAATTCTTCTGGATCTTCCTTATATTGTCCCTGTTTTGCAATTACTACAGCGACGATATCATCGTGTATTTTTTCGACATACTCTGAAGAAGATTCAGAGTAAGCCTCGCTTGAAAAAATTAAAACTGGAAAAAAAAGTAAACTAAAATAGAAAAATAGTGGTCTCATAAGTGTTAAGAGATAATTAGAGCTATATGAAATTTGAAGTTATTATAACATCTGCATTAAACAACCCTGATGAATTAAAGATCATTCTTTAAGAGCCTTTGAAGTGACTACTCTAACTTTTCTATATATTTTTTCTGGTACTGCCCTTGTCTGGATAAGCGCACAAAAACTAGAGAAATACTCTGTTTTATCTGCATCCAAGTACGGAATGTCACCTTTTCTTATTGGATCAACTGTGATTGCATTTGGAACATCTGCTCCTGAAATGTTAACTAGCCTTTTTGCTGCTTTGGACAACAAAGCTGTAATGGTAGTTGGTAATGTCATAGGCTCTAATGTAGCAAATATAGCTTTGGTTTTTGGAATAACCTTAGGAGTATTATTTTTTAGAAAAGAAGATTTTTTAGCAAAGCCAGAAATTTCCTTAAACTTGATTATTCTGATTCTATCAACGCTTTTGATTTGTATAATTTTAAACTTTGATCCTTTTAATTTTTACTCTTCAATAACTCTTCTTGCAGCTTTGTTTGTAGTCATTGTTATCTGGTATAAAACTAATACAGGTAATGAATCGCAATTTGAGAGATCCGAAGAGAAATACTTGTTACTTAAACTAGTGTTATCTTTAGCTTTTTTAGTTATTGGTGCTTGGTTAATTACAAATGGTGCCTTGAATATTTTAGAAACTCTAGGATTAGGGGAGCTGTTTGTAGGCTTTACTGTCTTAGCAATTGGAACAAGTCTACCTGAAATTGCAGCTGCACTAGCCTTAGCATCAAAAGGAAGAAACGAAGCGGTAGCTGGAACTCTTATTGGTTCAAATATTTTTAACGGTCTTTTTGTTTTGGCTATTCCTGGAATCATTGGATCTTCATCTAGCTATAATTCTTCATGGAACTCTTCATTGGTTTTACTTATTTTTGTAACGGTCGTCTTTTGTTTATATGTATTTTTAAGAACAAAAAAACCAAAGAGAGCAAGTTTAGGGATATGTATTTTATTGTTTATAAGTTATTTCTTATCGTTATCATTGGTATATACATATAGTAATTAAAAGAAGAAAGTATGAAAAAAACAAATCATATTAATTCAGCTAAAAGGACCTTAGATATTGAATCAAAGGCCCTCACCAAGCTTGCAGCCAATTTAGATCAAAAATTCTCTAATTTATGTGAAGTGATTTTAAGGAGTAAAGGAAAAATAATTACTTTGGGAGTTGGTAAGTCAGGTCACATAGCTCAAAAAATATCTGCTACGCTTTCAAGTACTGGTTCTCCCTCTTATTTTATACACGCTACTGAAGCCCTTCATGGTGACATAGGTGTAATTTCTAAAAATGATAGTGTGCTAATCTTGTCACATTCAGGAGAATCAAAAGAAATAATAGATCTAATTCCCTCTTTAAAAAATATTGGATGTAAGATCTTCTCTTTTACAGGACCTACTGAATCTACGATTGCTAAAAGTACTGATATCAATATTTCGACAGAAGTAGACAAAGAAGCCTGCCCTTTAGATCTAGCTCCAACTTCTAGCACAACAGCTGCTTTAGCTTTAGGAGATGCCTTGGCGATTGCTTTATTGGAAAGCAGAAAATTTAGTCCTCAAGATTTTGCTAAATCTCATCCAGGAGGAAAGCTTGGAAAGAAGTTAACTTTAAAGGTGGAGGATATTATGAGTAAGGGTAAAGACTTCCCTTTTGTTAGTCCAAACACACTCCTCTCAAAAGCCTTAGTAGAAATTTCTAACAAAGGACTTGGAATGGTTGCAGTTGTAGATAAAAAGAAACTAAAAGGAGTTTTTACAGATGGTGACCTAAGAAGAACTATTGGATCCAAAAAAGATATCCATAAAACAAAGATTTCTTTGGTTATGTCAAAAAATGTTAAAACAATACAACAATCTTCTTTGGCATCAAAAGCTATAGAGACAATGGAGAAAAACAATATTTACGTATTAATTGTTCTGGACTCTAAAAAGATTCCAGTTGGGGTCTTACGCATGCATGACTTGATGCAATCTGGTTTGGTATAAGTTTTAAGTGAAAAGAGTTAGTTTCCTTCTTTTCGGTTTTATTTTTATAGGACTCTACCTATTTATCTATGATCCGAACTCTTCTTTTAAGGAACAAGAAATTAAGCAAACACAGTTTTTTTCTGTCATAAAGCCTATCTGGAAAATACAAATTCAAAATACAAAAGATTCATATGAATTAAACTCTCTAAAAGCCTTACAAGAAGAAAATAAAGAGGTTTTTTTATTAGATGAACCTATTTTTAAAACTTATCGGGATAATAAATCAAAAAGCTCTGCTTCATCAGTAAGCGCTGTATTTGATTTGGGTAATGAATTATTAATAATGACAAATAATGTTCATCTAACCATTTCAGAAAAGAATGAAAAAATTGATCTATTTACCAAAAAACTTAATTTCGATTTTAAGAAAGGGTCAATAACTTCAAAGAATGAAATAGAGTTAAAGAATTCTTTTTTAAAATTAGAAGGCAAAGGATTTGAGCTTAATCAAGATAAAAATGGACAAAGTGAGTTAACTTTAACCGAAGTTTATTTTATGCAAGACAATGACACAGGAAATAATTTATTTGGAAAAGCCGATCTTATATTTTATAAGAGCTCCTCTGATATATTTACTATGATAGGTTCAGCTCAAATAAAAGATGAATTTTCAGTAATTAATGCTGAAGAAATAGAGTTCAACTTTAAAACTAAAAATATAGTGAGTTCAAAGAAGTCTAAAATAACTAAGTCTTAATATGAAGTTGCAGGCTAAGAATCTAACAAAAAAATATCTAGGCAAGGTTGTGGTTGATCGACTCAACATTACTTTAAAACCTGGAGAAATTTTAGGATTGCTGGGCCCTAATGGAGCAGGTAAAACCACTTTTTTTTATATGATTGCAGGATTAATAAGATCTGATTCTGGAAAAATATTAATTGATGAAGAAGATGTTACTGATAAAACTGTTTCACTTAGAGCAAGCAAGGGTTTAGCCTATTTACCACAAGAACCTTCTGTCTTTGGACGACTAACTGTGGAAGAAAATATTTTAGCTGCCTTAGAGCAAAGAAGAGATATAAATAAAGAACAAAAGCAGCGTGAATTAGAAAGACTAGTTGAAGAGTTTCAGCTAAAAAGATTCTTAAAAACTAAATCAATTAAACTTTCAGGAGGCGAAAGAAGAAGGGTTGAAATTGCAAGATCATTAAGCTCAAACCCAAGATTTATTTTGTTAGACGAACCCTTTGCTGGTATAGATCCTATAGCAGTTTCAGAACTGAAAAAAACACTTAAAAAACTTAAAAGTTTAAAACTAGGAATACTTATAAGTGACCACAATGTAAGAGAGACCATGCAAATTTGTGACAATGTTTTAATAATGAGTGAAGGGAAGGCAATAGCAGAGGGGACTCCAAAGGAGGTTTCTGCTAATGATTTAGTTAAAGAGGTCTATTTAGGCCAAGACTTCTAGTAGATTATGAAACAGGGGTTAAAACAACTACCTAAACAATCTCTAGCTCTAACTCCATTACTTCAGAGTCAAATTAGACTTTTGTCTTTGCCTGGGAGAGAAATTCGCATGAGTCTAAATGAACTTATCAAAGAGTTCTGTGAAGAAGAAAGCAAAGAGTTTTTTCTTTTTAAAGATATAGTTTTAGGAGATCAATACAACCATCTGTTTCAAAAGGGAAATCAACCCCTAGATTATGAATATCTACTTTCTCAAGAGAAAGATATAAAGAGTATTCTTTTAGATCAACTCTACTTGCTAAATATCGAAGAACATGAAATTTCTATTGGGGAGTATCTAATTGATTCGATAAATAATGATGGAAGACTGGATATTAATTTAGAATTTGATGATATTTCTTTATTTGTTCATGAGTCTTTTAATCTCCAAGTTGGAAAAAGAGAGATTGAAAAAGTTCTCTTAGTAATTCAAAACTTAGAACCCGTAGGGTGTGGCTACAGAAATATACTCGAATCATTGATGATTCAAACAGATAACTTAGAAATAGAGGATAAAGAAAAGTTAATTATTAAGAAATATCTTAAGGAATTTTCTGATGAGGATAAAGGTCTAACGAATTTAGATCCGAAAATAGAAAGTATCTTAAAACAACTAAATTTCAACCCCTGTAACCAAACGGATTCAAATGAAGTTAGCTATATTCGTCCAGATTTAATAACTATTGAAAATACTGGTAAATTGGAAGTAACTCTAAATGATACTTTTTTAATTGAATCTCTTACACATAAACTTAAAACTTCAGTTAAAAAGACTTCTTCAATAAAAAAAAATGAAGCCCTTTCCTTTATTACTGGGCTCGAGAGGCGTCAAAAAACGCTTCTAAAAGTAGCTAAATTTATAGTTTCAAAACAAGAAAAATATTTGCTCAATTCTAAAGAACTTTTGCCCTTATCATTAAAGCAAATTGCAAAGTCTACGGGAGTAAGTGAATCAACTGTTTCTAGAATAGTAAGATTTAAGTATCTACAGCTACCTAATAGAAATATACCCTTATCGTCTCTATTAGAAAAAAAGGTAACTTTAAGATCCTCTGGAGGTAAGGAAGTTTCTCCTAATCAATTAACAAAACTTATAATAAAAATTATTGAAGAAGAAAAAAAATTAGAACCTCTTAGTGATCAAAAAATTAAAAAGTATCTACAAGAAAAATACAAGGTAAGTATAGCAAGACGAACAGTAGCTAAATATCGTCAACAAGCTCAGTTATTACCCTCTAGACTAAGAAATTAGATACAACTATAAAAATAAAATATAAAGATTTACTCAAACCATTCAAGAAACTCAGTCTTGGGGTCTTCTACTGAGCCTGAAACTTTCCACCTTCCGCTGCTAAGCTTATTAAGAGGTTTTTTAAAAGCTTTTCCGGCAATGTAAACCGTGGCAGCAGTTAGAGGTCCTCCCAGGATTAAGGCGTAAGCCGGCAAATACTCCCTTAAAGGCAAGGTAATTACAATGTCAAAATCTAAGTTCTTTAATTCACCTTTATTTGTTTTCTCTATAGATCCATCCCATTTAAATTCACCAGAACCACTATTGAAGACTAAAGGACTTAAAGTT
Source organism: uncultured Gammaproteobacteria bacterium (assembly GCA_964002385.1). Taxonomy (GTDB): domain Bacteria; phylum Pseudomonadota; class Gammaproteobacteria; order Magnimaribacterales; family Magnimaribacteraceae; genus AEGEAN-183. The sequence goes on from CAXFFS010000044.1 coordinate 6,169, forward strand.
TTAATTAAATCTCTCTCTATAACTAAAGCTCCTTCTACCCTGTCTGCTTGAAATCCTGAATTAAATTTCTTTTTGAAGTTAAGATTAGTTAAATCTCCAAAAGTATTTGAAACATTAAATAAACTTACCAATCTTAAGAAATCTGAAGAGCCCAAAATATCTGAATCTACATCTTTAGTTACAAAATCGTCTATTCTAAAAGACAGATTTCCTTCAACATTATTGATATTAAATTGATTAGGTAACCCTTCCCAAGATATATCTAAATTAATGTTGCTTGCTCCAGCTAAAAAATTTAAATCGTAGTCAGCTCCCTTCAAGCCTAAAAGAGATTGACTAAGATTATCAGTAAAAATATTTCCCTTAAAAGCGGAATGGATCGACTCTTCTTTCCTTGATATTAAAAAGAAGTTTCTTTCAGTAACTTCATCTTCTACATTCTTTCCTAAGTCTAGGTTAATACCTCTAAATTCTATTTGGTTAAAGAAAAGTTTTTCTTTTTCTTTAGTTACTAAAAAACTCAACCGACCATAATCTTTCTCGTCTAAAAGCAATTTATCAATTGAGAAGCCTACAGGTATGGCTAAATTATCTAGAAGATAAATAAAAATATTAGAAGTATTAAAGTTATCAAGGCTTAATTTCAAACTAGATAGATTAACTCTAATCCCCTCTTTTATGGGCTGTTTGACGACTATTTTGCCTTCAAGTTCAGAGTTAGAAACAACTAAGTCAAAGCTTTCTGAAAAAGGTTTCAGGTTTAAAGTTGTGTCTAGAAGCTCTAAAGGTCCTAATTTAATCTTAGATATAAATACATCCTCAATACTGATTTTTAGGGTGTTACTTTTACCTGAATTATTTGTAAATAAATAAAAATATTTAGGTATATCAACTTCTTTAATAGAGCCTTTGATATTTAGTTCTCGAACTTCTACATAGCTTTTATTTAAAAAAAATTCATTTAATTTATTACGAGAGTAATCTGTATTTAAATTGAAATCTTCAAACTGGACTGTAGCTTTATCGATCTTCAATTCTAGAAACTCTTTTAGTCTGACTAAATTTAGTAAATCTATTTTGATTTCAAGAGATTCTGAGTACACAGAATTCCCCTTCTCTTTCTCTCTAACACTAACTTCTTTTAAGGAAATACTAGACCTTGTTGGAGACCAAACAATATCAGACACCTTAACCTTGCTTTGATATCCAAGTTCTTCAGATAGAATTTCTAGCACCCAGACTATTGTTTTTTCATTGCTGAATAATGAAGATACAAAAGAAAAGCTTAGAACAGGAATTAAAATACAAATTAATAAGTATTTTAAAAATTTTTTCAATTTCTACTTAACCTCATCTGTCTGATAATTTCTTTTTATCTTTAAGTATTAATCCATTTTCTTCGGTAGATTCTAAGGACATAAAAAAGAGGTGCCCATACCAGAGAATTTAACAAAGCAAAAATCAATGACAGTAACGCATAATTCTTATCGGCTAGAGAAAATGAATTTGGATCTGCATTATTTATATCTAAAGCTATAAAAAATTTAAAAATAAGAAATATTAGAAAAATAATTAAAGCCTGTTGCACAAATTTAAAAGTTCTAAATTGGTAAAAGAATCTTTGAGAGAGATAAGAAATTAGAATCAATATTAGAGGATAAACACCTAAAACGGTGCCTTGCATAAAATCCATTAATAGACCAAAAGTGAAAGCAAAATATAAATTCATCTTTTCTGGCAAGGCTATATTCCAGTAAATGAAGCTTAAAAGAAAAAAAGAAGGCTTTATTTGGTCTGCGGTTTGGGAAAAAGAAATCAGGTCTAAAAGAATAAAAAAAATTAAACTTAAGCTAATCAATAAATAGTTTTTTAGGTCTTTGTTCATGCTGTATAACTATTTAGTAAAAACTAGAAAGTAATCTTGCTCTTCAGGTAGATCTATAAATTCTACATCTATATTAAGAAATTCATTGTCTGGTGTATCTTCAATTAAGACCACTTTCCCAACTAGATAATTAGGTGGAAAAACTTTACCTAAACCAGATGAGTATAAATCTTCTCCTTCCTTGAATGCTGCAGTCTTCTTAACATTTATTAATTGACCTTTTCTTTGTAACCCATAACCTTTTAAAATTCCATGGAGTCTAGTTGTAGAAGAGATTACCGGTATTAAAGACTGTGGATCTTGACTTATCATTACTTCGACACTCCTTAACCCTACAGACTTTACCTTTCCTATTATTCCCTCTTTTGATAGAACAGGCTGATTAATTTCTAAAATAGAATCAGGATCGTTTACATCTAATATCAAGACCGGTTTGAGGGGATTTGAAGAAAGGTTCATCTTTTGTCCCAACAAATAAGCCTCTTTGTCTATCTGAGCTGAGTTCCATATAAGATTAAGCTCTTGATTCCTTTTAGTCAGATCTTTCAACTGAGAATTAATTAGTTTAAGTTTTTCATTGTCCTCTTTGTAACTTAAAAGATCCTTTTTAAGTTGTTGATTGGATTGCCTAATTTCAGAAGCTTTGTTTATAAATTGACTTGGAACTTCTACAATTTTATATAAAGGTAATAACACGTCATGAGCATATCCTCTTATTTCATTGGAAAGATTAAATCTTATATCCATCAAGATAAGAGAAAGACAAAAAACAAGAGATATCAAAAACCTTGTTGAACTGATAGGCCTTACTGCAAATATTGCCTCACTGGTAATCTTAGATACCTTATGATCCCCGCTACTCATTAATAAGATAATACCGAGCTAAAGAAAGAAAGAAAGAAAACTTATTACTTATTCTGTAGACAGAAGATCAATGTCATACTTGTCCATTATTTCTAGTGCTCTTCCGCCACCTCTAGCTACACAAGTGATAGGGTCTTCAGCCACAATTACTAGTACCCCTGTTTGACTTGATATTAAAACTTCAATATCCCTAAGCAAAGCTCCTCCTCCTGTAAGCACGATTCCCCTTTCAGAAATATCAGCACTCAATTCAGGAGGAGAGGCTTCAAGGGCCTGCCTAATGGCTTGAACGATGGAGGAAAGAGGTTCTAACATCGCATCATAAATTTGTTTGCTTTCCATGGTAAATGTGACTGGAGTTCCTTCAGCAAGATTTCTTCCCCTTACTTCCATCTCAAGATTCTCAGCATCTGGTGAAGCTGCTCCTATTGTATGTTTTATTTTCTCGGCCGTAGAATCACCTATTAAAACACCTTGATTCCTTCTGATGTAAGCAACAATAGCTTCATCTAACCTATCACCACCAACTTTAAGGGAATTAGAATAAACCACACCATTCAAAGCCAATATAGCTACTTCTGTAGTACCACCGCCTATGTCTACAATCATTGATCCACTTGCTTCTTCTACAGGCAAGCCAGCTCCAATGGCAGCAGCCATGGGCTCTTCTATAAGCCTAACTTCTCTTGCTCCAGCCTTTAAAACTGATTCCCTAATTGCCCTTCTCTCCACTTGAGTAGACTGACAAGGAACACACACCAGTATTCTAGGACTTGGACGAATATAACTGTCTTCATGAACTTCTTGAATGAAATGTTTTAGCATTTCTTCAGTTACTTGAAAATCTGCTATAACCCCATCTTTTAAGGGTCTTATTGCAGATATATTTCCTGGAGTTCTTCCAAGCATCTTTTTTGCATCGGAACCAACTGCTACCACGGTCCTTTGGCCCGCATGAGTTTTAATTGCTACAACTGAAGGTTGATCCAGAATAATTCCCTTCTCTCTTACATATACAAGTGTATTAGCTGTACCCAGATCAATAGATAGGTCATTAGAAAATAAACCCTTTAACCGTTTTAACATTAATTACCAAAAAATGATTTTTTTTAAAAGAAGAGATACTCTAGCATAGCTTTGTTTTTGAGCAAGGAACATTGTGCTACATTAGCCACATTTCTATACTAAAACAGAAAATTTATGTCTCTTAAGAACCAAGATTTAGAACAAATAGCTTATCTAGCTCGAATTAACATCGAGAAAGATAAATTTCCTTCTTTAAAGAAAGAATTAGAAAGTATCTTAGAACTCGTAGCTAAGATGGATTCTGTAAATACCGAATCAGTAGTTCCGATGTCCCATCCTCTTGATCTATCTCAACCTCTGAGAAAAGATAAGGTTACAGAGAAAGATGATAGAAAAAACCTTCAAAAAAATGCCCCTTCAATTAAGGCTGGTCTTTTCATGGTACCAAAAGTTATAGAAATGGAAGATTAAGATGACTGAATTACACAAACTTTCTATAAAGGAGAAACTAAAAGGATTAAAGGATTCTACTTTCTCAAGTCAAGAGTTAACTGAATCATATCTTAAAAGAATTAAAAAGTTAGATAACAAAATAAATAGCTTTATTACAGTGCTTGAAGACACAGCTGTAAAGAGTGCAAAAGAATCTGACCAAAGGTATATATCAGGTTCTGCTTTACCCCTCGATGGCATTCCAATAGCGCATAAAGATATTTTCTGCACAGAGGGGGTGCTAACTTCTTGTGGCTCTAGAATGTTATCTAACTTTATATCTCCTTATTCTTCCACCGTAGTAAAGAATTTTGAAGGAAGCGGTTCAGTTGTATTGGGAAAGACCAATATGGATGAGTTTGCTATGGGTTCTTCAAACGAAACAAGTTATTTTGGAGAAGTTAAAAATCCTTGGAAAAAGGATTACGTTCCTGGAGGTTCATCTGGAGGATCAGCAGCTTGTGTTTCTGCTGGCCTTGCCTCAGGAGCTACCGGCACTGATACCGGAGGCTCAATAAGACAACCAGCAGCGCTTTGTGGATTAACGGGTATCAAACCTACATATGGCAGGGTCTCCAGATATGGCATGATTGCTTTTGCTTCAAGTTTAGATCAGGGGGGTGTTTTAACTAAGTCAGCCGAAGATGCTGCTTATATGCTTAAAACCATGTCGGGACATGATCCTAAAGACTCCACAAGCTTAAATATAGAAGTTCCAGACTTTGTCAAAGAAATTAATAAGGAGATTAAAGGACTCAGAGTAGGTCTACCAAAACAATTTTTTTCCATGAATCTGCCTGAATATGTAGAGCAGAGCATAAATGAAAGCCTGAAAGTATTTGAAAAACTAGGAGTAAAAATTATAGATGTAGATTTACCCCATATAGATCTTTCTTTGCCAATTTATTACGTGATTGCTCCAGCTGAATGTTCAGCAAACTTATCTAGGTATGATGGAGTTAAATTTGGTTACAGATGTGAAGATCCAAAAAATTTAGAGGACTTGTACATGCGAACAAGAGAAGAAGGATTTGGCGCAGAAGTAAAAAGAAGAATCTTAATCGGAACATATGCA
>CAXFFS010000045.1:0-11103 GCA_964002385.1 uncultured Gammaproteobacteria bacterium
CCTTTTAATTTACTGTACCTTTTTGATTATTTTCTAATTGTTGGTCATAAGAAGCACCTACCCTATCTCCTGCTTTAATTCCATCAGTTATTCGAGAATAATTTGAAGTTTCTTCTATTACATACACTTCTTGTTTCCAAATCTTACCTGTTATCACACCATCCTTCTTTGATTCAATGTCATTCACCAACAGAACATAACTCTTATCTTGATCATAGAGAACGGCATCATTGGGTATCACCACCCCTTCCTTTTTTTTCTCAGTGGTTACAGCCATTTTTTGTAAGAAAGAGACTCTTATCCCCATATCAGGAAGTACTCGTTCATCCTTCTCCAACAAACCTATTCTGACTCTAACTGTAGCCTTGTTTCGGTCAGCAGTGGGAATGATAGCGATTACTTCTGAAGGAATATCCCATTTAGGATAAGCATTTAAATTAGCAACTACTGGTTGACCTGATTCAACTCGGTTTATAAAGGCTTCATTGACGTCTACTTCAATTTCAAGCGATTCCATATCTACAATGGTACAAATACCCGTTGCCGTAAAACCCCCTCCGGCTGAGACCGGTGAAATCATTTCTCCTGGCTGAGCTGCTTTATAAACAACCACTCCACTGAAAGGAGCCAAAATTTGCATATCATCTACCCTTTGTTTACTCAGATTAACCAATGCCTGTGCACCTTCCATTATGGCTTCTCTTGTCTTTAATTCATCGGGGCTTGCAAAATTACCTTCAATCAATGCGCTGGTGCTCGTAAAAGCTATCTGAGCTTGTTTTAGTTGGGATTGAGCATACTGCAGATCGGCCTTATAGGTACGGTCATCAAGTTGAGCTAGTAGTTGGCCTTTCTCTACGTACATGCCTTCTTCTACCAACACTTCTAAGACTTTTCCTGTAATTTTTGAAGAGACCGTAGCCCTTCTTCTAGCTACCACGTATCCTGAGGCATCCAATATGCTTGTGGCAGATGAACCGGAAGCATTTACTGATTTAACGGTGAAGGTTGTAACTTCTTGGATTTCTTCCTCTGCAAGCAAGAACCACAAACCGATTCCTATGATTGCTATAGCTCCTATTATTATGGAAACAATTTTGGTTGGAAAAGGTTCAGACTCCGCTTCTTTAGAACGGTCTATCTTTAAGTTATTTAAGAGCTCTTCTTTTTCACTCATAACTAGTTGTCCATGGAATTAATCCACTCTTCAATCAGGTTAGAAGCTTCAACATGCACCAAAGACCTACCTGATTCAGGCATCATAACCCCGGGATCAGTAGAAATCATCCTAAATAAGAGAATTGATTCATGGGCTTTGCCAGGGACTATGGAATAGTTCAAATTACCACTGCCTCTTCCGGTAGCTACAGGACTTTTATTAATTCCCAGATGAAGGGGCCTAACTTCATTGAAATCAAGATACAGTCCAGTTGAATTGGCTACCCCTGAGGGTGTATGGCAATGCCCACAGTTGATAGCTAAATAGGCACGCGCCCTATCTTCAAGGGATTGAGATTCGTCTTCCCAATCAGAAACTGTTTGGAAGTTTAAAGGGATAGAATCGATGACCCCTTTTTGTAACAAATAAGCTAACTGATTCTTGGTTTCACTCCCATAGGTAAGGTTTTTATCTAAATTCCGTGCTTTTGGTCCAATAGGAGAGATCACATCATTTGTGGAATGGCATTCTTTGCATTGATTTTTGTTTGGCACTCGATAACGCACCTCTCTCTTAATTCCTGCATGATTTACCCATGAAGTATTAATTGTTTTTCCAGCTATTTTTATAAAAGCCTCTGTTTGCTCTTCATTCCAGGCATAAGAAACAGCCTCCCAGCCAGTTTCTTTGTGCAACAAAACCCTCGTTTCTAAAAGCTTAGAGCCCAACTCTATATTTCTTTCATCAATAGGATAGTAAAAGGTCTTAATTAAGGCTGATCCCACTGGAAAATCAAAGACCCAGTCTTCTTGATAAATACCCTTCTTTCCATCGGGTACATAAACAAATCTACTTTTGTAGGAATAATCACTAAATAAAGTCGTGACAAGTTCATACGGATGAACATTATCTGCAGGAAGTTGTTGGGTTTGATCAATAAAGAATTCGAATTCCGAAAGAACTGGGGGAAATTCTGTACTAAGAATTTTAGTGTCGTTTACTGACCAAAGTTGTGTGCTCATTAAAAATAATGAGATGTAAACTAAACTTCTTAAAGCAATATTCATTGCCTACAAAAACTAGATCCCTTGAGGAATATCCATTACTACAGGTGATAAAGGCCTGATAGGACCATTGTAAGCCTCTATGTCAGTGGAAGTAATACCTGGGAGGGAAAGCATGTATTTAATGGGTTTTATAGCCAAGAAAGACGCATCTCCATTATTAACTAGAATTAATTTTTCTTCATCGGGCTGACCAAATATCATTTGCGACAAAGGCAAAACTCCATCCCAGAAGATATCAGGCAAATTGCCTTCTGAAAGTTCATACAATATACCAGCTATAGCTTTATCTACATCTGGGTCAAAACCTCCTTTTCCAAATCGATTACCATGTACTTGTATGGATTTAGGGTGGGGATAATAATTTTCATCATTAGTTTCAGCAGAGTAAGTAACTATTGAAAGGTTGACTGTCCCATTTCCTGAAATATCATTATCAAAAACTTCAACATCGGAATTTGCTTGAATAATGATTCCTGTCCCACGCGGAACTTCTCCAACAATATTTCCCTCTGGAGCAAAATTGTCAGTGTCATTATCAATCGCTTGATTCCTAAACACCCTTACATGATGACCCCCTTGTTGAGGAAGGTCAGGTAAATCAAAAACTAAAATACCTCCTGTATTGTGTGAAGCCACATTGTCATAGACGTCAGCGTAATAAGAATTTTCTATCTCAATGCCTGCCACGTTGTAATGGGCACGGCTGTTTCGCACAATTATATTTTCAGATTGGCCCACATATATCCCCGCATCTGAAGCCCCAATGGCTACACAACCATCGATCAACACATCTTTTGATTCAACAGGATACAGGCCATAAGCTCCGTTGGTGCTTTTTGGACCACCGGTCCATTCAGTTCTGAGGTTTATCATATAAATACCATCTGCGCCTATAACCTTAAGCGCATCTCCTTTGGCGTCTTCTATGGCAAAATCTTTAAGAACCACCTTATTAGAGGTAACTAACAATCCTTGAGCACCTGATAATTGATCGGCAAAACTGAGTATAGTCTTGTCCATTCCTTCACCTATTAGCCTTACATTATCTACATCTAAAGAGAGGCCATCGGTGAACTTGTAAAGCCCTGCTTGGAGCTTAATCGTGTCTCCAGGTTTTGCAAGAATTAAAGCTTCTTGAACTTGCTCTTGAGAGCTGTCACTAGGATTAATTAAAATTTCTTCTGCTTGGAGTGCAGAAAAGGTAAGAAGACCTAAACAAAATAGAGTTCTGAACATAATATTTCTCATGATTATCAACCAAATTATAGGTTGTATTCTAATTTATATTGTTGATACTAGTAATTGTTCTTAACGGAAGGTGGAATAAGGCAAATGGAATTAAACACTTCAACTCAGATTATTATCCTAGCTCTACAAACCCTTGGGCCTTTTACAGTTCTTATAACGGTTTACTTCTTAGTAACCGAACTTAGAGAACAAAATAAAGTATCCAGAGCAAACGCAAGACAAAATATAGCTGACAGTCACCAAAGACTGGCTCTTGCTGGCCTTCAAAAGGATCTTGTAGAGATAAAGGTAAAGCTTAGGAATAATGAGCCTTTAACTCAGGAAGAGGAATCTATGTACATAACTCATTTCAGTGTCATTATTAGAGCAAGACAAAATCAGTTTTATCAAAACTCTATAGGTATGCTTGATGGAGATGAATGGAAGGCTATGGTTGCGTCCTTTAAGACTCTTCTTAGTGATGAAAAGAATATTGAAATATGGACATTTATGGCTCCCACATTTCCTAAAGAATTCGTTAAATTTGTGGATGAGAAGATTCAAGAAGGAAGAATGTACAAAGGGTCTTAAATTAAACAAGCAATGATTGAAGACCAAGAAAAACTCCAGTATCTATTTAGATCCTTAAAACATCACCCAAGCCCATATTTAATTTATGAGTTAGATGGTTCAATAAGATGGGCCAATTTAGCAGCAAAATATATTTTGAGGATAGAAGATTTAAATGACCTTACTGTACTTGTTCCAAGAGAAAGCCTTGAAAGCCTAGAAAGTAAAGATGGTATAGCCCAAGCGTATGATTCGCCAATAGAAGTTTCTTTAAGACAAATTAAATTCTTAATGAGAACTAGGGTGCACAGGATCCCCTTTGAAGGTTCAGAAGACTTTCTTCTCATAGAGATTCTCTGTTCTTCTAGAGAAGGATTAGAAGCCCTACAGATGACCATCTCTTGTATTGAATTTGACAGAATAGATTTAGCTTACCAAAAACAAATAGATCTTAAATCCAATAAGGTTACTGGGGTGGAAGCCCTTCTTCGAATGAGAGATGAAACGGGAGAAATAATTCCTAATGATGTGTTAATTCCTCAGATTGAAGGAGAAAGTCTTTTTTCTCTAGTAGTTATGTCTTCTTTAGAAAAATTAAAAGAGTATTTTAAAAAGAAAGATGAAATTGGGTTATCGGATGCTACTGTTTACTTGAACGTATCTGCTCATACAGTAATGCATCCCGAGTTTTGTAACATTTTTACTAATTTTGTTGAGAGTTTGAATTTAAAACCTAATGAATTCGGACTTGAAGTCACAGAAACAGCTGAATTAGGTGATACTAAAACCGCATCTGATTCACTAAAAAAACTAAAAGAAAAAGGAATAAAAATTGCTCTGGATGATTTCGGAGCAGGCTATTCTTCTTTAAGATATTTAAAAGACCTACCAGTAGATGTGGTAAAACTGGATAAAATGTTTACGGGTGATATTCAGGACCCTGTTACTGGCAAACTAACTAGTTTCGTCGTAGAGGTTTGCAATACCTTGTCTATGGAAATGATCGGGGAAGGCATTGAAACAGAAGAACAAAAGCAGGCTTTGATGGAGATAGGTTGTCAAATTGGCCAAGGATTCTTGATGCACAAACCTGAATTTCTAACTTCTCTAAAAAACTAAAAAATGCCTACTTTAGATAAATCAGTTTCAAAAAAAGCTTCTAAAGGAGCTGAAGAGATTCTCCTAACTCAAATAAAACAGGAATTTACTACTCCTGCAGAAGCCATATTTGACTACCTTGAATTAGTAGAAAAAAATCTCAATCAATTAAATTTAGTCTTTGAAGAAGAGCTAGATCAAATTAAGAATGGGGCAGAAAAATTAATAGATCAATATGAAATAGCCTTTAAAGAAAATACTGGTTCTAATGCTACAAAACAAACAAAAAGCCCTGAGGAATACTCTACTTTAAGGCATAACCTGAGAACTCCTTTAAATGCAATTATTGGTTACAGCGAGATTCTTTTAGAGGACATAGAAGATGATGCTTCTGAAGAGCTAACAGCAGATATTTCTTCAATTATAGCTGTATCCAGAGAGACAGAAAAAGCTATAGAAAAATTTGTAGATTATATAAGGGGAGCTTTGTCGACTGATTCTTCTGTGGATGGCACCTCCCAACTGGAAACTGCTGAAGCCTTATTTAAATCTCTAGGGTCAATAGATTACTCTGTTGAAGTAGATGAGAGCCTTAAGAAATCTGATATCCTCATTGTTGATGACAATAAAACAAATTGTGAGGTTTTGGAAAGAAGATTATCGCTCCAAGGTCTAAACTGCAGAAAAGCATATGACGGAAATACAGCACTAGAAGAAGTTAAGAAGAAAACACCTGACTTAATTTTGTTAGATGTGATACTTCCAGATATTAATGGATTGGAATTACTCAAAATATTCAGAGAAGGTCACTCAAGGGATGAACTGCCTGTGATAATGGTATCGGCTTTTAATGATGTTGATAGCATTGCAAAATGCATTCAATTAGGTGCTCAGGATTATTTACCTAAGCCATTGAATGGCACAATTTTATTAGCAAAAGTTATATCTTCTCTAGAAAGAAAACTTTTTAGAGAAAGGGAAAAAGAATTAGTTAATGAATTACATATTCAGGCCACCACTGATCAATTAACTGGCATTTACAATAGAAGAGTAGTTTTTGATTCCCTTGAAAGAGCCTATGACAATCTTCAGGAAGGAAAATCTAAAGACTTCTCTGTGCTGACTATAGACATAGATTTTTTTAAGAAAATAAATGACACTTATGGTCATTCGGGGGGAGATGAAGTATTAAAATCCTTCGCGAATAATTTAAACGATATGATTGCAAAACCCAACATAATAGGAAGAATTGGTGGCGAAGAATTTCTTGCTATTTTAATGGAAAGTGATTTACAAAAGATTAAAGAATTATGTGATAATTTAAGGGAAGAGATCACAAGGAAATTTGTTGATTATGATGGTAATAAAATAAAAGTGACTTTTAGTGGTGGAACTGCTCATACTTCAGAATCAAGAAATGCTTCAGATCTTGTCAATAAAGCTGATGAAAGGCTATACGAAGCTAAGAAATCAGGTAGAGATAAGATAGTTTTTTCTAGTTAACAAAGGATTAAGGAACTAATCAAATGGCAAAAATACTTTATGTTGAAGACGATGAAATGAATAGAGACATGCTCTCTAGAAGACTAACCAGAAGAGATCATGAGGTTCTGCTGGCCTTTGACGGTCAGGAAGGTTTAGAAAAGATGAAATCAGAAAAACCAGATCTAGTTCTCATGGATATGGGATTGCCCGTCATAGATGGATGGGATGCTACCACTCAAGCCAAAGCTGATGAAGAAATTAACTCTATTCCAATCATTGCTCTGACTGCCCATGCTTTAGAATCTGACAGACAAAAAGCTTTGTCATGTGGAGCAGATGATTTTGATACTAAGCCTATAGATCTAAAAAGACTCTTAGAAAAAATAGAGGCCTTGCTGGCTTAAACTTCTGCCTTATCTTTAGAATATATATCTTGAACTATTGCAGATAATTCATCCATAGATACTTCGTCTTTTCTCACTAAACCTACAACATTATTCTCCAAAAGCTCCCTTTGGGTATCTGTTAAATCTTTACCTGAATACACGAGTATCGGACATCTATTTTCTTTCTCAACAGTTTCTACATAGGTATTCAAAAACTCGAATCCATCCATTCTCGGCATTTCTAAATCTAGGACAATTAAGGCAGGCTCCTCTTTCAATTGATCAAGACCTTCTTTTCCATCTTTTGCTGTTTTTGGATTCCACCCTCCTTCCTTCAGCATTCTTGAAAGCAGGTCTCTTGTATTCTCATCATCATCAATGACAAGTATTGTATTGTTAGCAGATGGCTTGTCTCCTAAGAGTTTTTTAATGGTTTTAAGGAACAATTCTCTATCTATGGGCTTAGTTATATAGTCATCTGCACCCAGTGAATTAGCTAAAGTATCTTGATTTAACTGGCTTACCATAATAACCGGCATATCCTTTAACTCTGGATCAGACTTACATTCTCTAAGTATTGACCACCCGTCTCTTCCGGGCATTAGCACATCTAGCAATAAAAGCTTGGGTTTGGTTTCTCTAACCATCTGCATACCTTTTTCACTATCAGTTGCTCCAACTAAAGTAAGACCTATCTTAGTAAGAGTCCTCTTGATTAAGTCATGCATGGTTACATCATCGTCTATAAGTACAACGAGTTTCTCATCATCATCTATGCCTTCAAGAACTGATTCTGAAAAAGCCTGTTCATCTTGAGGACAAGCTCTCGGCAGTTTAAGAGTAAATGCTGACCCCACACCCAATTCAGTTGTTAAAGTAATATCTCCTCCCATCATTTGTGACATCTCTCGAGAAAGCGGTAGCCCTAAACCCGTTCCACCATGTTTAGCCGAAGTAGATCTTTCTGCCTGAGTGTAAACTTCGAATATTTTACCGGCTCCTTCTTCGCTCATACCTTCACCGGTATCTATTACTTTAAAGCTAACCATTTCGATGCCTTCTTCTACACTAGAATCTACATCAAGTGTTACGGTGCCATTTTCAGTAAATTTAGCCGCGTTACTTACAAGGTTACTAAGACATTGCCTTAGCTTAGTTTCATCTTGCCTCATGGCACCTATTCCATCTTGAATATTGCACTGAAAGCCGTTGTCATTCTTTGAAACAAGGGGAGCTGAGATATTCTTGATCGTATCTATAACATCCTCAATTTCGAAGCTGGTAATGTACAGTTCCATCTTTCCGCTTTCGATTTTCGAGATGTCCAAAATATTGCTGATAAGGGCAAGTAGGTGAGTACCAGCAGAAGTAATCTTTTTTAGATCAGGTAGTAAGTCGTCATATCCTAGATCTTCGCAATCTTCTAAGAGCATTTCGCCATAGCCTAAAATAGCGTTTAGCGGAGTTCTTAATTCATGACTCATGTTGGCAAAGAATCGAGAAGTTTCTCCTTTGGCATCTAAAGCTTCGTCTCGAGCTTTTTCCATTTCACTGGTTCTGGCAGTAATAAGAGCGTTTACTTCATCAGACATTCTAGTGAAAGCTAGCAACATTAATTCCACTGAGGCCTCTTCTCCTCTTTCTGTTTCTTGTTTCTCCAGTTCTCGCATTTTGCCAATGTCATTGAGAATTAGAGTTTTAGCATCTCCCTCCAGTTGATCTGCTAAATGAGACATTTTTTCGATGATTACACTATCTCTTTCCTTTCTTCTTCTTGCTTGCTCAGCCCTTATGTCCTCCATCTCTAAGATGTGTCCACGATAACTTTGCAAAGCCCCCGAAAGTTTCCCTACTTCATCATTGTCAGAAGCAAATATCCCTCTTCTCTGAGGCATCTGTTGAGAATGATCACCTTCGGTTAAGCCTTTCAACACTTCTATGGCTCTAGTTATGCCTCCAAAAGTAACAGCGGTTAATGCTGACAATAAGCTAATAACTAGAACAACAATAACAGCGGCATAAATTAATCCATTCTGTAATTCTTTGTTTGCAGCAATCATGCTCTTTTCTTCATCCTTAAAGATAAAAAGTTGAGCTTCATCTGCAGAAAGGTAAGAGCTAAGGGGTAAAAGTGTAATAGATACCCCAAAATCAAAGGCTTTTTCACTATATCGACTGCCCTCTATTAATTTTAATCTACTCGCTTCAATAACTAAGTTTCCATAGTTTTTTACTCCAAATCTTGCGTTTTCTGCCGAAGTATTTTCAGAAGAATAGTCTTCGTCCAGGGAAATTAGGCCCAAAGGGGTTTGTACTCCCATTCTTACTTCAAATTCATCCTCAAATATCTCTAAAGACTTTCTAATGTCTGAACCCAAAACCATAATAGCTAGAGTCTCCCCTCCTGCCTTTATAGGAAAAGAAAAAGTTTGATTTAATGTTGAAATATCTTTTTCTGAAGAATCAGTAATCCTAAGAGTAGATTGACGTGCCCTTTGCGTTGCTTCTTTTAAATAAGTATCTAGATAAGCAAAAAAATCTGGTACGGCATTTCTGCTACATGCATCTACTCCGAAAAGATCAAAGGCACTCCCGCAATAAATCCTTTCACCAGTTGGAAAATAAGCCATTACAAAACTTAAATCACCGGCATCTAAATCATCAGTAAATAATTCTTCTATTAAAAATTGTGCATTACCAAGACTTCTAGCTTTTATTGAATCTAAAACAGGGTTTACGAAATGGCCTTGAGATTCAACCATGTCTATTAGAATCTCTGAGTCAGGATTCCAGACAGCTTCTCCTCGCTCCCCAAAATTAGGCTCCCATCGGCCCATTCGTTCTAAAGTACTGTTATAAGTTTGATACCAGGCTGATTCATAGAGTACCAATAAAGATTCGCCAGAAGCTTCTTGTTCAACAGAGGCTCTTTGTTCCGATGCATAATAAAGAACTCCAGCAATCAGGATATTTCCCAACAATCCAAAAAGTAAGAGCTGTATTCTTATTGGCATAAGAAAATTAATTTAAAGGGCTAAAGGGCGTAAGTTTATTAATCAAGAGCAAAGGTAACCCTAGCCCTAACATCGTTTACTTTTACTGAGACATCTTTATAAACTGGAGGTGAAAAAAGCCATTTTCTAACAGCTTTTATGGCAGATCTTTCAAACACTCCAGTAGGTTCACTTTCTATAACATATGGATCAAGTACAGATCCATCTGTGTCGACATCAAACTCAATCAGTACATACCCTTCTCTGCCCAGTCTTATTGCATTTCTAGGATAAGTGGGGGCTGAATCAAACATCTTGGTAACTTCGATTATTGTCCTGTCTTCCCCAACGTAACCTTCTAATACTTTGGCAGAGAAAGCTGCATTTGAAAATATTCCTATTAAAATAAAAACAAATGAAAGCTTTAAAGTTTTGTTCCAAGTCATCTACTGTCTCCTCACAACTTCAAAAAGTGTATTATACACAGCTTATTAAAGGGAATTAAATTAGTGCCTAGATCAAAAAAAATAAAGCATTATCTGGCAGGTCAAAGGTATTGGGAGGTATTTGTTATACCCCAAGATGAAACTGTGGTTCATGCTTGTGAGATTCTAGAAAAGAATCGTATTGGTGCTTTGATTGTAGTAGACAAAAAAGATAAATTATCTGATCACCACGTTGTTGGCATCATTACTGAGAGAGATGTAGTTAAAACTATCTCTCACCATCAATTAGACATAGAAGAAAAACCAGTTTCTGAAATTATGTCAAAGAAAGTTATCAGCGCTTCTCCTGAAAGCAGTACTGAAGAAGCCATCAAATTAATGGTTGAGAATCAGATAAGGCATCTTGCTGTATTAGACGGAGATAAACTAATTGGAGTTATTTCTATGAGAGATATTTTCTACAGCCTAAACTTTTTAGGTTAATTTCTTCTTATTATCACAGCCAAGTTAGGCAATAGTTTCAAACTTTTCTTAATCGATCAAAGGTAATGTCTTCTACTTTTGTACACCCCAATAAGGTCATATTGTTTTGGACTTCATCTTTTAATAATTTTAAGGAACGATAAGCTCCTTCTTCTCCAGCAGCTGCCAAACCATAAAGGTAAGCTCGAC
>CAXFFS010000046.1:0-10177 GCA_964002385.1 uncultured Gammaproteobacteria bacterium
TCGTTACTTTGTCTACTGTCTGACATGAAATGTTCGGCAAACTCCCCTGATTGAATTCTTTTTAGAATTGCCCTCATCTCTTCTTTTGTTTCTTCCGTGATGATTTTTGGTCCGCTGGTATAGTCCCCAAATTCAGCCGTATTGGAAATGCTATAGCGCATATTCTGTAATCCATCTTCGTAGATAAGATCAACGATTAATTTGACTTCGTGGAGACACTCAAAATAAGCCATTTCAGGGGGGTAACCAGCTTCTACTAAAACTTCATAACCGGCTTGTATAAGAGAAGTAAGGCCGCCACATAAAACTGCTTGTTCACCAAACAAATCAGTTTCAGTCTCATCTTTAAAATTTGTTTCAATAATTCCTGCCCTACCAGATCCGATCGCAGTGGCGTAAGCCAAAGCTACATCTTTAGCTTGACCAGAAACGTCTTTGTGAATAGCAATTAAACACGGGACTCCTGCACCTTCAACAAATTGAGACCTTACTGTATGACCCGGTCCCTTGGGTGCAATCATGATGACATCTAAGTCCTCTCTCGGAACAATCATTTTAAAATGAATATTAAATCCGTGAGCAAATGCTAAAACAGCATCTTTTTTGATATTTTTACTTATGTCAGAACTATAGGTAGAAGATTGAAGTTCGTCGGGCATCAAAACCATAACCAAGTCAGCCTCTTTGACCGCCTCTTTAACTTCTTGAACCTTAAAGCCTGCTTCTTCAGCTTTTTGCCAAGAAGGAGATTCCTTTCTCAATGCGACACTCACATCCATGCCAGAGTCTTTAAGATTGTTAGCATGAGCATGTCCTTGAGAACCATAACCAACAACTACTATCTTTTTATTATTTAGATGTTCAAGATCAGCATCTTTATCGTAAAAAATTTGCATAGCTCTCTCCAGAAATTAAATTGTTAAGGTTTTTGATGTAGAGGATATACCCGAAAGCCCTGTTCTTACTACTTCCAAAAGATTTGATTCATTTAAAGAAGTAACTATTTTGTCTAATTCCTCTGAGCTTCCTACAAACTCGGCATTCAAAATGCTTTCATTTTTAAATAAGATTTGGCCTCCTAAACTTATGACCTTAGCTTCAACTTCTTTAGAAGAATCTAATTTAATAAGTAGAAGCTCTCTTCCAACATACTCCTCCTCAGATAAATCTATGACCTTTACAACATCAATAAGCTTATTTAACTGCTTAGTAATTTGCTCAACCACCCTCGTATCGCCTTCAGTGGTCATGGTTAATCTAGATAAAGAGGGGTCATCAGTGGGAGCAACTATTAATGATTCTATGTTGTAACCTCTCTGAGAAAATAGCCCGACAACTCTTGATAAAGCTCCTGACTGATTCTCCATTAATAATGCTACAACTCTTTTCATTCCCAGGTCTTAGTTTTTTTATCTAACCACATGCAATCCATCGCCATTCCTGCTTCTAACATGGGATAAACATGCTCATCTTGATCAACCACAATATCAAGAAATACTAATTTCTCTTTTAATCTAAAACATTCTTTCATAGCAGGTTCCAAATCTTCAGGTTTCTCAACTTTCATTCCTACATGACCAAAAGATTCTGTTAATTTAACAAAATCCGGTAGCGAGTCTTCGTATGTACTCTCGGAGAGTCTGCCACCATACTGCATATCCTGCCATTGTTTTACCATGCCAAGAGAAGAATTATTTACATTGATAATTTTTATTGGTAAATCATATTGCAGGCAGGTAGAAAGCTCCTGAATACACATTTGAATGCTGCCTTCACCGGTTACACAGGCTACGGTTGAGTTGGGGAAAGCTAATTGAACTCCCATGGCAGCAGGTAATCCAAATCCCATTGTTCCTAGGCCTCCTGAATTTATCCATCTCCTGGGTTTATCAAAGTGATAATACTGAGCGGCGAACATCTGATGTTGCCCAACATCAGAAGTAACATAAGCCTCACCCTTGGTTTCTTTGTACAAAGATTGGATCACTTGTTGCGGAAGTATTTTCCCACTGGAAGAAGTCTCTTGTAGCATTTCATGGTTTAAACCATGGATACTTCTCCAATCTTTAATTTGATCACGCCAAGGTTGAATTTTCTCCATGTCTAGCTTTGATTCGTTTTTCTTTAACTCTTTTAAAAGTTGAGTTAAGCAAGTTTTAGCAGAACCAACTATAGGGACATCTACCTTTATAATTTTAGAGAGTGAAGCAGGGTCAATGTCGATATGTATTTTTTTTGATCCTAAAGCAAATTGTGCTGGATCATTAGTAATACGATCATCAAATCTTGCTCCAACAGCTAAGATTAGGTCACAGTTATGCATAGCCATATTGGCTTCATAAGTTCCATGCATACCTAGCATTCCCAGAAAATTCTTATCTGTAGCAGGATAAGCCCCCAACCCCATTAGAGTGTTAGTAACTGGAATATTAAGAAGATTGACTAATTCAATTAACTCCTTAGATGCATCGTTCTGAATTACACCCCCTCCTGCATAAATTACTGGTTTTGCTGAAGCCAATAAAAGCTTTGCTGCTTTTCTTATTTGGCCAGAGTGTCCTTCTTCCATAGGTTTGTACGATCTTATGTCGACGTCTTTCGGGTAGCTGTAATCAAACTTATAATCTGGATCGCTAACATTTTTAGGTACATCTATAACGACAGGGCCTGGTCTCCCAGTGGTCGCAATATGAAAAGCTTTCTTTATTATCATTGGAATATCTTCAGCCCTTTGAACTAAAAAACTATGTTTAACGATTGGCCGAGACACGCCTATCATGTCAGTTTCTTGGAAGGAGTCAGTTCCTATTAAATGGGCCTTAACTTGACCGGAAATAACTATTACAGGAGTTGAATCCATATGGGCAGTAGCTAATCCAGTAATGGCATTAGTTGCACCTGGACCTGAAGTGACAAAAACCACACCGGGCTTTCCTGTACTTCTGGCATACCCATCAGCGGCATGGACAGCACCTTGTTCATGTCTTACTAAAACATGCTGAACTGCTTGTTGGTTGAATAAAGCATCGTAAATATGGAGAGAAGCACCCCCAGGGTACCCAAATACAAGCTCTATTCCTTCATCTTGAAGGGATCTCATAAGGGCTTCTGCTCCAGATAGTTTTTCTTTACTCATAATAAGTACCTAATAACAGCAAAAAGCTGAAGGTGGCGCATTGTGACACCAGATAAATTGAAGTCAAGAATTCCCCATATGATCAGGTTCTAAGGTGTTTTAAGGAAAGAGAAATTAAAAACTTTGTCTCTTTCTAGAACAATATCAGCAAAAGAAGGCATTTCTTCCAAAATATAACGAGTTAATCTTTCGTAATGCATAACAAATCTAAATACTTCTTGTTTGTTCATTATCTTCTTTTTTATTTCAGGATCTTTAAGTGTTTTAGCTAAGGTCTGTTCTTGCAACCACCTACTTTCATAAACATGTTCCATGCTAGGTACTTTAATCATCAACAATAAATCAAATCTTTCAAACAAGATTTGATAATCTCCTGCTAACTCAGTATTACTCCATTTTGACCAGATGCCCTTAGGATCTTCTTCTTTTTCAAGAATATTCATTGGGGGTTTCCAGTTTTCAGTGGAAACAGGTCTAGCCCCACCACACCAAGCATCAAAGAAAATAAAATCTGGTTTTCCTTTGTACTCTCGCCAAGTTTCTTTTGGGTAATGTTGATCCAGAGGTTTAGAGAAGGATGGTATCGATGTCAGTGTTGAAGGCTGTGCATGAACAAGACTATTCAAAGTATCTAGGCCTAATTTAACATCATGCGTTCCTGGTACACCTCTCACCTTACAAAGAGGATGTATGGATTTAGCTAAATCCTCTCTTTCTTCTGGTGTTTTATAAATGTCATCTATAGAAAAACCTAAACTCTTTTTTTTATAGCCTTCTTGGAGGGCTAACTGGACAAATTCAGATAATGTGGTTTTTCCTGATCCCTGGCCCCCGGTGAAACAAATGAAATAAGGGTGATCTCTTTTCTCTAAAGAGTTGAAGAAACTGGTTAAAGGAATAACAATTTCAGTAAAAAAACTATTTGAAACTGAACTAATTTCAAGGTTTTTTGCTAATTCATTCAAACTTTTTTTAGTATCCTCAAAAAGACTTCTACACTCACTGTTGTTTGAATCTGGAAACAAACTCATTGGCTGTTCAACCTCCTAAACAAACTAGAGGTATCCCATCTACCACCTCCCCTTTGCTGAACCTCATCGTAAAAAGAATCTATTAAATTAGTTATTTCCAAATTGGACCCATTAACTACAGATTCTTCCAGAACAAATCCTAAATCCTTTCGCATCCAATCAACTGCAAATCCGTGTTCATAATAATCTGACAGCATAGATTCCCATCTATTATCCATTTGCCAAGATTGAGCTGCTCCCCTTGAAATGACTTCAATAACTTCCTGCGTATTCAATCCTGCTTTTTCTGAAAAATGCATTCCTTCTGCTAAGGCCTGTATCAAACCAGCTATACAAATTTGGTTGACCATCTTAGTTAATTGACCTGTTCCAGAATCCCCCATCCTTTTGGAATATTTTGAGTACAGGTTCAGAACTTGTAGGCTAGATTTAAACGCTTCTTCGTCACCTCCAGCCATAATAGTCAAAGATCCTTCTTTCGCACCTTTCTCGCCTCCTGAAACTGGGGCATCGATAAAGAAAATGCCTTTCTTCAATGAATTCATTGCCATATTCTTGGCTAAGACTGAAGAGGTAGTGGTGTGATCTACGATAATTCCACCGGGTTTCATGCTTTCTAGCACTCCGTTCCTGCCTCGAACTATTTCTTCTACATCTTGGTCATGGCCAACACACAAAAAAACCATGTCACATCCTTCGGCCAGTTCAGAGGGGGAAAGGGCAACTTTACCTCCATGCTCTTCATGCCAAAATTTGGATTTTTCAATAGTACGGTTGAAAACCGTAACATCGTAACCAGCTTTTGAAATATGCCCAGCCATTGGTGATCCCATTACACCAAGACCAATAAAACCTTTATTTTTCATTTTTCCTCCACGTTAAAGTTACCATCCTTTTTGAACTTGCATTCCTTCTGTACGAATAAAAAAGATCTTCATCTTTAAAAGTACAAAATTGGTTTGATATGACCTCAATGCCTAACCTCTGTAATCTTCTTATGCATTCTTGTTTTAGACTAAACAACCACTTTCCATTATCTGAAGAAGGTATAAAGCTAGAAATGCTTTGCGAATCCGAGTTAACAAACAAAGTGTGAACGTCTTCGCCTACTTCGTAATTTTCTGATGAAATACAAGGGGCTAACCACGCGACTAGATTTTCTGTTACACACTTAAAGTTCAATATGGCGTTCTCAACTATGCCCTTCTGAAGACCTTTCCAGCCTACGTGCAAAGCTGATAATTCTGTTCCCTCTTTGGAAGATAAAATCAATGGTAAGCAGTCAGCAGTTCTGATAGCTAAGGCAATATTTTCTTCTTCGATATAGAGGCCATCGCAAGCATCAATTAAGTCTTTAGTACTGGCATGGACAGACTCAACCTTAGAACCATGTACCTGATCCAACCAAACAATCGGCACTCCCAATTTAGACCCTACAAAATCTTCAAGAGATTTACTTTCCCTAAGCTCAGAAGAGTGCCTTTCAAAATATGCCTTAGTTAACATGAAAGAAGTAACCCCATTACCTAATAGCTGATCTGGTTTAATTAAGAGCTTATGTATCATCTTCTTGTAGGGTATTTATTAAACTTGCCATGTCATTTGGTAAAGGGCTTTCAAAAGTTACAATTTTCTCTGATGAAGGGTGAGTAAAAGTTAATGCGCTTGCATGTAAAGCCTGTCTTTTAAAGTTATTTATTTCTTGCCTAAGATTTTCAGATGTACCCTTTGCATATTTTCTTCTACTGCCATAAACAGAATCTCCTACTATGGGAAAACCTAGATAAGATAAATGCACTCTTATTTGATGCGTTCTTCCAGTCTCTAAAGAAACATCTAAGAGAGAATAACCATTCAAGTTCTTTACTGTTTTAAACTTAGTTATAGCCTCCTTTCCTGATTTAACGACGGCCTGTTTGGTTCTAATTTTTGGATGCCTGCCTATTGGTTTATCTATAACTCCGCTCAAACTGGGCTCTCCTACAACCAAAGCATTATATTTTCTGTTAACAGACCTTTCTTTTAGCTGATTAATAAGATTTAAATAAGTCTTTTCATTTCGTGAAATCACCATTAGTCCAGAAGTATCTTTGTCTAGCCTATGAACTATTCCCGCTCTTGGTAAGTAAACCAGTTTTGAATCAAGATTAATTAGTCCATTAACCATGGTGCCGCTTGGGTTGCCAGCTCCTGGATGAACTACCAATCCAGCGCTCTTATTAATAACTAATACATCTTTGTCTTCATATATTATTTCCAGTTTTATATTTTCAGGTTTATCTTCTAGCCGAGGTGCTTCTTCAGCAACTATTTCTATCAGCTCATTTCCTTGAAGAATGTACTTAGGTTTAGTTTCTTTACCGTTTACTTTCACGGCTCCTTGTTTAATTAATTTTTGTAGATGACTCCTAGAAAATTCAGTAAATGCTTCTGCTATAGCAAGATCAACCCTCTTGCCCTTTTGGTCGGCTTTGATACTTAAAGTTAATGCTATTTTTCGATTCATCTTTTCGATTAATATTTTGTTAAGGAACCATAAAATTCTTTTTCTGTCCAATATCTATACAGAAATGTAGAATCAGCAATCCAAATGCTAAAGCACCATAATATCTACTCATTAAATAAGATAATTAAAAGATCTTCATTACTTTTATTTTGTTCATTTTTTTTGGTTGTCTCTTGTTCTAACAATGACGAGCAACCTGATGAACGTTTTTTGGAGAAGGAACTTTACGATGCGTCTCAAACTAGATTAAAAAATGGAAATTTCTCAAATGCTATTGCAAGTCTTGAAACACTTGAAAGAAGATTTCCATTTGGACGATATGCAGAGCAAGCCCAGGCAGAACTTATTTACGCTTATTATAGAAATTTTGAATTTGAAGCTGCTAGATCTGCAGCTGAAAGATTCATTAGTCTGCACCCTCGTCATCCTCACACCAGTTATGCGTATTATTTAAGGGGCCTTGCTGCTTTCACTGATGACTCAGGTTTATTCTCTAGATATTTCACTTCAGATCTGTCTAAAAGAGACATTGAACCAGCCCAACAGTCCTTTGAAGACTTAGGTGAATTTTTAGCTAGATATCCGGATTCTCCGTACGTTCCTCATGCTAAACAGAGAATGATCTACCTTAAGAATATCTTGGCCCAACACGAGATCTATGTGGCTAACTTTTACATGGAAAGAAAAGCCTATATAGCTGCAGTTGGCAGGGCAAGATATGTATTAGAGCACATGCCCAATACACCTCAGGTACCCGAAGCCTTGTCTATTCTAGTAAATGCGTATGGACTTTTAGATTATCAAGATTTGCGAGAGAAAAATTTTGAGATTTTAAAAACCAGCTATCCGAATTTTGATTCAGATGAGTTGATTGGGCCTAAGCGCTCATGGGTCAGCCGTTTATCTTTCGGATTATTAGGGGATGAAGAGATCCCCCCTCCTCTTAAGGAAAACTAAGCTTGTCTCAGTTAATCTTAATATTAGGAATCATAGGACTTTTCTGCCTGTACTTTCTCTTTAAAAGAAAGGAACCCAAGCAAGAAAAGGTAAGTGTTGAGATGATTAAATGCCTGACTTGTGGAGTCAATATTCCCAAGTCTGAAGCAGTTGGTTCTGAAGAAGGTTGGTTCTGTACAGAAGAACATAGATCTTAGAATCTGTAACGCACTTTTAGAGTAAAATTATCTTTTGTAGGTTCTTCCCAAGGCCTTTTATACAGGGTTCCTAAATCATCTTCCTCGTCAGCTTCGTAAATTTTTCCACCCCTTGTATAAACTGCATATAAATAAGCCAAAGGCATAATTTCATATCGATAACGAACCTGAAATGCCAGTTGACCTAAGCTAAAAGGGTTTAGGTGTGTAGAGTCTTCATTGAGTCTTCCATCTATTGAGCCCAAGTAAGCGTGAGGATCTTTTGCAGTAAAAGCAACTAATTGAGTCTTTACTCTTAATTCATGTTGGTTTCCTTTGAAGTATTTAATTGAAAAGTTAGTATTTCTCTGAGTTTTTTCATAGACACCCAAAAGGTTATCTTGAATCCAGTTAAGCCAGTTTGCTTCCTTTTCATGAGAGTAAGAGAGCCTTAAAGTTAAATTAGGTAAAGGAAATACTTTAACTGAAGAATAGTATTTATTTCTCCATCCAAGATCACTTGAATATTCACTACCCTTAGATCTCTGCGCAAATAAATCCCACTGCCAAAATTTGTTTTTCTGGCCAACATACTTAAAATCGATCCCATAGTTTTGAGGTAATTTTATGTACGGAGCCAACTCAGAACCCCTAGTAATCAGGTTGTCCCTTCCGTTAGTTCTAAAAAATACTTCAGTTTCAATTTGCGAAGTATTCTTAAATTGGTTTTTAATTTCAAATCCTGAAAAACAGCCCTCTTTATCTCCATTAGATAATGCTCTGCAACCATATGAATGCTGGTAAGTTCTCATCAGTGTCTTAGAAGTTTTATTAAAATCAGTTTTTTGTAGCTGTGTTCTTCCACCAATCATAATCCAATCATTTCTCATCAAATATCCCATATCATTAATATCTAGATTTTTATCCAGATAATAAATTCCTAATCCAGTGGATAAATCTTGGTTAACTTGCTTTCTTATACTTATACGTAATCCATATCCTTTGTTATCCTCAACAATAGAGTTTAATAAGATAGCGTAAAGTCTAAAATCTTCAGTAGGTAGGTAGACCATATCAACTGTATTTACATTGGCATTCCTACCTAAAACTTCGTTCTTAGTGAAAGTACCTAAGTACCCAAATGATAAGTTTTCTTTTTTTACTCGGTACCTAGTAGCAAAATAATCTCTTCCTTGACTGAAGGCTTCATCAGATTCAAATGCACCCAAGAAACCTAAATCGTAACCCTGTCCAACTTTTGTATACCTAAAAGCAAGATTTATATCGGTATTTCCTTCTTGGCTTGAACTGCAAAGAGCCTCTAATTCAGAGCTATAATCTGAACAATTATAATCGGGAGAAGCCCCTATTCTTCTTGTATTGATTACATAAAGAAAACGGTACCCATCAACATCAAACATAGACTGATTTTCTGAAAAGAAAGGTCTTTTATCAGAGTAGAAGGTCTCCATAGCGGAGAAATTAATTACTACATCATCACTTTCCACTTGGCCAAAGTCAGGATTGATCGCAATATTTAACTGGCTCCCAGAATCTATCTTCCAGAAAATCTCTGCACCAGCTTTTACATCATTATCATCTGAAGTTCTTTCACTAGAAGCTGTGACATAAGGGAAAAAATCTAAGCTGGAACTATCAAAATTCTTTACATAAAGATCATTTAAGGTAGAAATAAATCTGGACCTTGTGGGATTCGATTTAATAGTCGCAAAAGCTTTAGATATTTCCAAAGACATTCGCCAAAAACTAATTCTTATTTTTCTTAAATCTCCTTCTTGCACCTTCATTGGGGCAACAGTCCAAGGTATAAAAAACTCTGCAAACCAGACATCTTCTCCTATTGAGGTCTTTGCCACCCAATCTGCATCCCAGTCCTTCTTTTGCTCATTCTCGTTTCTATAAACTGCATCCCATAAAGACCCTCCTAGAGATACAGTAAACGAGTAAGCCATCAATGCATCCCCGTCAAAATCCACAGTCAGTCCTACTTTATCTGCATTGGCATTATCAGCATCTCTTTCATGCTGTTGGGATCGCATCGTCTCCGCAGGTTGATAATTAATATAGCCTACATACAAACCATCTTCAGTTTCGTAAACTTTTACTACAGTTTTCTGTTCCGGTTCCTCAAGTGTAAAAGGGCTAACTTGATAAAATTTACTTATCTCTTGAGCAGATCTCCATTCTTCTTCGTCTAACTTTCCGTCCACTTCTATGGTGGAAAAAAGAAAACTGCTGAAAAGAAGAGTGGGGATTAAGAAAATAGTTCTAAATATAACCATCCCTGATGTCATTCATTCCTCTGTTAGAATTGATCCTTCAATTTTACAGTAAAATTTTCCTATTAGAA
>CAXFFS010000047.1:0-10039 GCA_964002385.1 uncultured Gammaproteobacteria bacterium
AGTTTTGAATATTTTTGCCAACCTAGTAATGCCCAATCAAATAACTCCCTGTCTGAAGAATTAGGTTCCTCGATAGCACAAATTTGATTATGGTATCTGCCTATATAGGCGTAGGGTCCTATTGCTTCCCTTCCATTAATTACAGATCCACTTACAACTCGGTTTTCTGATTGACTTAATTCTCCTGCACAAATCTCATCAATACAAGCTCCTATTCTGGTGGAGATAATTCTTGGATTTTCAATTTTTGGCCCTGATAGACATATGTATTTGCTTGTTGGAATCTTCCCTTCACTAAAGAAAGAGCCAATTAAAATTACATCTGAATAACTAATGTGCCAATTTATATTATCTATGGATGCAGGAGAAATGAAATGCATGTGAGTTCCTACTAAACCCGATGGATGAGGCCCATAAAAGACATGTTCATGTGTGTTTTCTTCTTGTTTGAATGTAAGGGAACTGTCTTTTTTTATGCACAAATGAACTGGGGTACCTGACAAAAGTCTTATTGCTGAGAGCCCTAATTCAAAATCATCTAAATGATTAGAAATAATTAATTCTGGATCCATCGAAAGAGGGTTAGTGTCCATACAATTAATAAAAATTGATTTAGGTTCAGAATCGATGGTCGGAATTTTGCTAAAGGGTCTTGTCCTAAAAGACGTCCACAGACCAGATTCGATTAAGTTTTTTCTAATGGAAGCTGAAGTTTGATTAGATAAATCATCAGTTTTAATAGATGAAAAGGATATTTCTTCTTCATTTTTATCAAGCTCTATAACAACAGATTGTAAAACCCTCTTTTCCCCTCTATTTATAGACTCTACAACCCCTCCTCCTGGTGAAGTAAATATTACCCCAGGATTTTTTTTATCTTCAAATATAGGTTGTCCAATTTTTACCTGATCTCCTTCATTGACCAACATAAGGGGTTTTAGGCCATGAAAATCAGAACCTACGAGAGCAACAGATCTTGGAGTTTTAAAGTCAGTAATCTTGTGTTCAGGAGAACCAGAGATAGGAATATCTAAACCCTTTCTTATTTTTTTCATCCCCTCTCTTGAGGTGAAGTTAATACTTAAGGAGCAGTAAAATCCGCGCGTATTATAATGTTGAAGAGGTCTATTTACTAGAGAGATTATTGATAATCTGGATATCTTTTATAGGTAAGTCCTACCATCTCTTTTGCTAAGCCAAGCAACTGTACCGTATACCCAAACTCATTGTCATACCAAACATAGAGTATAGCGTGGTCTTTATTACAGATAGTTGCTGCAGAATCAATTATTCCTGCGTATCTGTTACCAACAAAGTCTGAAGAAACCGTCTCGCTTGAATTTGTAAAATCAATCTGATCTTTGTAAGACGAATGAAAGGCAATTTGTCTTAGAAAATCATTCAATTCAGAAGCCTTTAATTCTTTTCCTAAATTAAGTTTCATGATGGCTAAAGATACATTCGGAGTAGGAACTCTTATCGCATTGGCGGTTAACCTCCCTTCTAATTCTGGTAATATTTGACCGACTGCTTCTCCAGCACCAGTTTCCGTTATGACTAGATTCAAGGCTGCGCTTCTTCCTCGTCTAGACTTTCCATGGAAGTTATCTAGTAAATTTTGATCATTAGTGTAAGAGTGGACGGTTTCAATATGACCTGCAATTATTCCAAACTTATCGTTGAGAACTTTTAATACAGGAACAATTGCATTAGTAGTACAAGAAGCTGCTCCTAGAATATTATCCTTACTACCCACTACTGCATTATTGATTCCATGGACAATGTTCTTAACCTTACCTTTTGCAGGTGCAGTCAGTAACACTTTGTCTATTCCTTTAGACTTTAAGTGTCTATTAAGGCTTTTCTTGTCTCTCCAAACTCCCGTGTTGTCTATTAATAAAGCCTTTTTAATTCCATGTTTTGTGTAATCAATTGAATCTGGTTGGTCTGCATATATGATTTTTATTTCGCTTCCATTTACAACTAGTTGTTCTTCTTTCTCCTCAACCCGCACAGTACCTTTAAAAGGACCGTGAACTGAATCAGTTCTTAATAAGTTAGCTCTTTTTATCAGATCATCTTGACCAGATTTTCTTACCACAATAGCTCTTAATCTAAGGTTGTCTCCACCTCCAGAATCTTCAACTAAGAGTCTAGCTAAAAGTCTTCCTATCCTACCAAAACCGTATAAAACGACATCTTGAGCATCTTCAAGTACTGAGCCTTTCTTTCCTACTAAATCCTTTACGGAATCAACTACAAACTCTTCTATGGTCAGATCTTTACTATCAAAGAGATAAGCAGCTGCTATGATCCCTATATCTACTTCAGAAGGACCTAGCTCTAAAGAACTTAGAGAAGTAATGACTTGGTAGGTTTCAAACTCACTTAATTCATTATTCTCTGTCTCTCTTACGAACCTGTGTGCTTGCATAATCTCTGAGATAGATAAATTAACTAATAATTTACCGTACAGCATAAGATGTACATTTTCTCTATATAAGCGACCTATAATCGCTAGCATTTCCTCTGCTAAAGCTTGTCGGTATTGAAAATCACCAAAGGTATCTAATGGTAGATTAGACCTTTTTCTTTTATCCGGTTGATCTGAAGCCATAATTATTTATTAAAGTTGAGAATATCTCTTGAGATGATAGTCAGTATTTCCAAATATAGTAATTATTGTTGTTAATCTTTTGAAAAAATGTCCTACGTTCAGTTCTTCTGTTACGCCCATTCCTCCATGCAGCTGCACGGATTGCTGACCTATAAATTTTGCTGCCTTCCCTACTTGGTACTTTAAACCTGAAATTGCTTTCTTTGCATCCTTGGAACCTTCAACATTCTTAATAGTAGCCATATATAGAAGAGATTTACTTTGTTCATACTCCATAAACATATCCACCATACGATGTTGCAATACCTGAAACTTTCCTATTGCCTGTCCAAATTGTTCTCTTGTCTTAGTATACTCAACAGTAGCCTTGTAAAGGACTTCCATGGCTCCTACTGCTTCAGCACAAATTGCTAAAGTTGCTCTATCAATTGCACCTTCTAAGTGTTGAAAGCCCTTACCTTCTTCACTTAAAAGAGAGTTAGAAGGGATTATCACATTCTCTAGCGTTACTTCAGAGGCCCTTCTTCCATCAACTGTGGGGTAATTTCTTAAAGAAACCCCTTCTAAATTTCTATCAATTACGAATAAAGAAATACCTTCTTTATCATCTTGCTTACCTGATGTTCTAGCAGAAATAATTAATTTATCAGCATTGGGGCCATTCATTACTACTGATTTAAAGCCGCTCACTAGATAATCACCATTTTTTTTCTTAGCTTCTGTTGTAACATCAGCTAAATTAAATCTGCTTTGTGGTTCTGTGAAGCCTAGAGCTAAATGCATTTCACCAGAAATAACGGGGCCTAATAAATCAGCTTTTTGTTCTTCGTTTCCACAAGAATCTATTAAACCCGAGCATAAGATTACTGTTTCTAAGAAAGGCTCTACAACAAGTCCTTTACCGAACTCTTCCATAATAATCATAGATTCAAGAGCACTTCCTCCAAATCCTCCTGATTTTTCAGATAAAGATATGCCTAACCAACCTAATTCAGCAAAAGTTTTCCAGTTTTCGCTACTAAAACCTAAATCAGAAGCAACCAGAACTTGGCGTTTCTCCCATTCATAATCTCGCTGTATGAATTGAGCAACTTGACTCTGTATTAAGGTTTGTTCTTCGTTAAAATTAAAATCCATATTTATAATCCTAATATTGCTTTTGCAATTACATTTCGCTGTATTTCATTGCTACCGCCGTAAATTGAAACTTTTCTAAAATTTAAATAGTGTGGCATGGCTGCCCCTGCATAATCTGGACCTATAGATTCATTGGAACCTAATTCAGTTTCAGTTAAAAAAGGATGTGAGTAATAAGCCAGCATCTCAATAAAAAGTTCAGAAATATTTTGTTGTAGTTCAGTGCCTTTAATCTTCAAAATTGATGATTCAGGACCAGGAGCTCCCCCTGAAGAAATTTGAGACAAAGTTCTAAGTTCAGTAAATTCTGTTGCAGTTAATTCTATTTCTGCTGCTTCTAACTTGTCTCTAAACTTTGAATCGTCTAATAAACTACCTTCACCTACAATAACATTTGCTGAAATTTCTTTTAATCTCTTTAATTCTCTTTTTAAGGCAGCTATACCAGCTATACCTGTTCTTTCGTGCATCAAAAGGAACTTAGCAATATTCCAGCCCTGTCCTTCATCTCCAATAAGATTATTACTAGGCACCTTAACGTCATCAAAATAAACCATATTTACCTCATGAGAACCATCTATAGTAATTATTGGTTTAACTTCAACGCCCTTTGATTTCATATCAATAAGTAAAAAGCTTATACCTTCTTGTTTTATTCCAGTTGTTTCAGTTCTTACTAAACAGAAAATCCAATCTGCATGCTGCGCTAGCGTAGTCCATGTCTTAGTTCCATTGACAATATAGTTATTTCCTTTCAGTTCTGCTTTAGTCTGGAGAGAAGCAAGATCAGACCCTGAACCAGGTTCAGAATATCCCTGACACCACCAAACATCGCTATTAAGTATTCCAGGAAGATATTTTTTCTTTTGCTCTGCAGTTCCAAAAGTGTATACAACTGGTCCACACATATTTACACCAAAAGGGATTAAAATAGGTGTATTAGCTGAAGCTAGCTCATTTTGTAAGATGTAATTCTTAGTTGGAGATAAGGCTGTACCTCCAAATTCTTTTGGCCAATTGATAGCAAACCAGCCTTTGGTGGCTAAGATTTTTTGCCAAGCAATTATATCCTCTCTTTCTAAAGGTAACCTTTTATCCTGTTTTTCTTTTATATCTAGAGGATATTCAGACGCTAGAAAATTTCTTACATCTTCTTGAAAGTCTAAATCTTCTTGAGAAAATGCTAAGTCCATAATAGTACTCGGTCTAAAATATGGCCGTATTATACACATAGGCTTCAAGCTCTAAATATATAACCTTTTTAGAAATGAAAAATAAAAGACCAACTAGTAGCAAGTTTGAAAGTGAACTATCTACTTGGAGCTTAAAAAAAGGCAATAAATTAATAATCACTTCCAACTCCTCATTAGCTGAATCTACTTATCGTAAATTAGAAAAAAAGATGGATGAAGTTGTTCTGTTACCGCATACAGAAACCTTGCCCTACGATTTTTTTTCGCCTTCTAAAAATATTAGAAACCATAGGATGCAAACTCTTTCTAAACTACTTTCGCATGAAAAGCTTACATTAATTACTTCTATACAAGCTCTAATGAGCCCTTGCCCAGATAAAACTCATCTTCTTCCCTTTGAATTATTAGAAACTGACCAACTGATAAACAGAAAAAACTTTATTTATGGTCTAAAAAATTCAGGCTATGAAAGAAAAGATATCGTGACTGAGATGGGTGAGTACTCATTAAGAGGATCAATAATAGATATCTATCCTACTGGATTAGAACTACCTATTAGAATTGAAATTAATAATAAAAAGATTGAATCTTTAAGGACTTTTAGTCCTGTCTCTCAATTAACAATAAAAAGGATTAATTCTTTTTTTGCTTTACCCCCTCAAGAATACTCTTTAAATGAGAAAGGCATAAACAGTTTTAAGAATAATTGGAGGAAAGCCTTTGATGTCTTTGAAGAAGATAGTGATATCTTTAAATCCATCTCTAAGGGAAAGGCTGAAGAAGGTACTGAAATTTATTTACCCTTATTTTTTAATGGAAAGATAACAGTTATTAGTTTTCTGGAAAACTTTGATCAAGTCTTACTAGATCAAAATGTAGAAAAAGAACTAAAAGAGTATCAATCCCTAATTGAAGAAAGGTTTGAAGAATATAGATATGACATAAAAAGACCATTACTTGAACCAAGAGATATCTTCTTAACTGATAAAGAATATGAAATATTTTTAAGCAGATGTGAGGTTCTACAAATTAAATTTCAAGAACCTAAGGTTAAAAAAGTAATTAAGGAAACAAGAAAACTAAATCTAATTAATCGCACCCCATCTCATCAAATACTTGAAGTTGATGATTATGTCGTTCATCTTTTTCATGGAATAGGAATTTTTAGAGGCCTCAAAAATATAATATCCAAAAATATTACTAATGAATGCTTAGAAATAGAATATAAAAATGATAGTAAAGTTTATGTGCCAGTAGAATCAATGCATCTAGTTTCAAAATATTTTGGAGCAGAAAATATTTCTTTAGATGAATTAGGATCAAAAAAATGGCAAAAAAAGAAATCTTTAGCCCTTAAAAAAACATTTGATACAGCAGCTGAGCTTCTAGATATTCAAGCTAAACGAGATTCTAAGAAGGGAAAAAAATATACCATTCCCGAGGAATACAAGGAATTTTGTAAGGAATTCCCTTTTATAGAAACATTGGATCAAACAACAACTATCTCTGAAATAGAAAATGATCTAGAAAATTTTAGACCTATGGATAGGTTGGTATGTGGAGAAGTAGGATTTGGAAAAACTGAGGTTGCTATGAGGGCTTCTTTTTTAGCAGCCTTTAATAATAGTCAAATTTGCATTCTGGTTCCTACAACAGTTCTAGCTCAACAACATTATGAAAGTTTTGTTAAGAGGTTCTCTAAAACTCCAATAAATATAGAAAAGCTAAGTAGAGATGTTAAGCCAAAAAAGAAAAAAGAGGTGCTAGCTAACTTAAAGAATGGTCACATTGATATTATTATAGGTACACACGCTCTTCTACAAGGATCAATTAAATTTCATGAACTAGGCTTGCTGATAATAGATGAAGAACATAGATTTGGCGTTAGACAAAAAGAAAAAATAAAAAAGTTAAGAGAGCAAGTCAACGTTCTTTATCTATCAGCTACACCAATTCCAAGGTCGTTAAATTTTGCTTTATCAGAATTAAAAGACTTATCAATAATTGCGACTGCTCCTGAGAATAGATTGTCAGTAAGAACATTTATTTACCCTTTTAATCAGAATCTAATAAAGGAGAGCATTCAGAGAGAACTTATTAGAAATGGACAAGTTTATTATCTTTGCAATGATCTTCGCTTAATTAATGATAGAAAAATAAGACTTGAAGAATTGTTCCCTTCACAAACCATCGATGTAGTTCACGGAAAGCTAAAAGGGTCAGAAATAGAAGAAAAGATGTTACTTTTTCAAAATGGGCAAATTGACATACTTGTATGCTCAACAATCATAGAAAGTGGATTAGATATAAGTAATGCAAATACTCTAATAGTTGAAGAAGCGGACAGATTAGGGTTATCCCAGTTACATCAGTTAAGGGGAAGAGTTGGGAGAGGTAAGAAACAAGCTTATGCATATTTTCTAAAGTCCTTACGGATCTTAAAAAGAGGGAAAGCAGATAAAAGATTAAAAGCTCTCCAAGATTCAGATTCTCTATCTGCTGGATTTTTGTTATCAATGAAAGACCTTGAAGCCAGAGGAGCTGGAGAAATTTTAGGAGAAAATCAAAGCGGCATAATGGAGTCTATAGGAATTGAACTATATTTAAGATTAGTCAATAAAGCCTCTGACCAGATAAAAAAAGGGGAAGTTGATTCTTTTATAATAGAAAAACAAACAGAAATTAATTTAGGTACCTCGGCTTATATTCCTAATGATTACCTTCCTGATATCAGTCAGAGACTAATTATGTATAACAGGATATCTTCAGCAATATCATTAAAAGAGTTAAAAGATACCCAAGTTGAAATGATAAACAGATTTGGTTTATTTCCAAAGGAGCTCAAATCTCTATTTTTTGAAACTGAGATAGCACTTATGGCCGCACAACAAAAAATTAAAGAAATTAGAATAGGAGAACAAAATATAAAAATCAGTTATTTAAACGCTGGCAAAGACAAAACCCTTAAGAAGGGGGTAGACTTTGAAGATAGTGTTAAGAAGATATATAAAAAGTTAAATTTAATAAAAAAGGTTTCATGAAAAAGATTTTATTGTTATTGATTTCAATAAGTCCTTTATTGATGAGCAATGAATCTATCCCAGAAAAGCTTCTTCTCTCTTCAAAAGCTTTTACTGATAACCCATACCTCTATCCAGTTTATAGGATCGACTTAATTATTTTTTCTCACACACAAATAAATGAAAAAGATAAACAAGAAAGGTTCCCTCAACTTGAAAAGTTTATTTACTCTGATGATCTCTTACAACTCCATGAAACACCTCACCTTTTAGTAAATAGAGAGGCTATCAAAGATGGTTTGATCCCAAATACTCAAGTTATTAAATCTATTGAGTTAAATAGCCAACTCACGTCAATCAATATCCAAGAAGAAGAAGTTGAAAGTACTAAACCTATGCTGCCTTATGAATATTTTGAATTAATTGATGATAAAAATAGTCCAACAAAAAAGTTTGCTAAAAGGCTTAATACTAGGAAAAACTACGAAGTATTATTTGAGGGTAGTTGGTTTCAACCTTTATTCAATCAAGAGATATCAAGCCCAATATATATTAGCAATGAAAATAATTTTAATGGTATTCACGGAGAACTTTTACTCTATAAAGAAAGGTTTCTTCATTCTAATCTAAAGATAAGACTGTCTAAAAGAACAAATGAAGAACAAATTATATCCACTATAAATCTCTATAATTTCAATAACTTACTGAAATTATCTAAAGTTAATAATAGATTTGTAAGTTTTTTTAAGTCCCTGGGTGAAGATGTTATCTCTTTTTCCAGTTGGATATTCAGAACTAAAGAATTTTCTCCCGTTTTATCTAGCAAAGAAAGTTATTTGCTCATTAATAGTAATTACAAAGACTTATTTGAAATCAATCAACAGACTAAAATGAAAGAAGATACTTTTCATTATGTTGATCACCCTTATTTTGGAGCAGTTATAAGAGTAAGTCAGTGGGAAATACCTTGAAGATCTAAAAAGTTATCTTTTTTAGTTTTTTCTGTAATTCGTGAAGTACCTCTTTGTTCTCTTGATCATCCTCCGCCTCTAACATCTCTCCTATCTTAGTTAAAGTACGATCTATATTTAACCAGGGTCCTTTTTCAGAAAATCTTTGAGTTAAAAAAGAATTATATTTTTGGAGGGAATGATCAGAGATTCCATCAACTGAATTTGAGCAAATAAGTCTTTCAGCTAACTCTCTATACCTTGAATCTTCAAAACCTTCTATTAACTTATGCCTTTCTTCCCATGGAGTAGAGTGAAATCTTTCCATCCAAAGTTCGTCTTCTCTAGATGGAAAGCCTGTATATACTGCCTGTTCTACAAACTTAGGTGGCGGATATTGAATTTGATTATTGGTTAATAACTCACTAATTCTAGTTTGCAACTGTGTGTTATTTCTAATTTTGATCGCCCTCTCCTCTAATTGTTCGAAAGGAATATCTAGCGTGTCATGGATTGAAGGCACTTCCAGAGAATTTATTAAGGGTAAACTTCTATTAATTCTTACTTTTCTGATGCCTGTACCAGCGGTAGATATTTGTTCTAGTAATTCTGGATCAGATAGTTCATTTAAAGCATCGGGATCAAAGTATAGGTCAGCTACAGCTACTTCATTCTGCATTTTTTGATTTTGACCACAGAAGGTTACAGGATAAGTAAATTTCTTTTTTCTTATAACTTCACCAATCATAGCAAATGGCTCTGATTGAATTAATCTAAGATTCCCATCTTTAGAAGATCCTCTTAATGAAGCATTCCAAGCTTGTGGTGCTCTTTCAGCTACGAGTCTACATAAGTTAACCATCAAGTAACAATCTGCTACGGCATCATGTGCATTAAGAGAAGAAATATTATTAGCCTCAGCCCAATCAGTGAGTTTCAAACTAATTTCATTTTCATTATTCTTAGGTATAACAAGTGAATCAGGGAAAAAATTAGCAAGTATTTGGAATGTGTACATCAAGTCTAGTCTTGTAGCACCACCTGTATTAGTTATGTAAGGAGGAAGCAAGCACCAATAAAATTGTCTTCTAAATAACTCTTCATCAAATCTATGTCCGTTAT
>CAXFFS010000048.1:0-9722 GCA_964002385.1 uncultured Gammaproteobacteria bacterium
CTATTTCTTCCACCATAGACCCTCTTAGGATTCTCTCCACAGGCCATCTTTAGGGTATAAGGAGCCCCCGGAAATTTCATTCCTTGAACTGTTCTGGACCAAATATTTTTAAGCGTAACTCCTCTACCGCCTATCAAATTGGCAGATCCGGGTAATACATGAAATGTAGTGATCCCTCCTTTCAATGCGAGTGGCATTTGAGGGTCTTGCGTCCAAACTGAATGCTCAGCCCAAACATGAGCTGTAACTGGACTGGTGGCCTCATTCCCATCAGAGCTTGATCTCAGACCAGGAGCTGGATAAACCCCCATATGGGAATGTATATCAATTATTCCTGGGGTTACCCACTTTCCATTAGCATCAATTGCTTTTGCCCCAGGAGGTTTGCTTAAGCTCTCGCCGATTGCCTTAATTTTATTAGAAGATATTAAGATACTGCCTTTTAGGATTTCTTTACCTGTACCAGTTAGAATTCTCGCGTTTTCTATAAAAACATCTCCGCTGTCATTTGGTTCATATGTTGATTCAAAAGCTTTGGTTTCTTCAGGACTTAATGTAAAAAAAGAAAAAGTCCCTATAAAAATTATAAATAAAAATTTCTTCATTCTTCACCTCTGGTTTTTTAGCGTCTTCATTTCTTTTTCGTATAAAGCCATAACGCTTTGATCAACTTCTAAATTAAGCTTGGCACCTTCTTCTATGGAAAGAAGATTAGTAGATTTTATTGTCTCAGGTATAAGAAAAACTGAGAAATTATCATCCGTTACTTTTCCAACCGTTAAGCTTACTCCATTTAGAGCAACATAGCCTTTAGGAATAATATGATCCTCCCAGCCTAAAGGTTTTTCAACTAAAATCTCTACTTCTCCCTCTCCCCTATTTAGACTTGCTTTACAGGCACAAGAGACATGCCCTGATAATAAATGTCCTCCTACTTCGTCTCCAAATTTAAGTGACCTTTCAATATTTACTTCAGTTGTCTTATTAAGGTCTCCCAAATTTGTTGTCCTAAGAGTTTCCTGTATAACATCAAAAGAAATCCTTTCTTTAGAATATTCAGTCACTGTTAAACAAACTCCATTAACAGAGACGCTTGCACCTTCTCTTAAGTCCTTGTTGAACCCCATGGGTACCGCGATTTCTAGCTTCTCCCCTTCTGGAGAAAGTCTCTTTGTAACTACTTGCCCTTTGGCTTGAACGATGCCCGTAAACATTTTAGTTTTTAAAGGAGGATTTAAGCTTTTCAGCAATTTCCTTTTGCCCCTTAGTTTCTAAGAAAGAAATCAGATTTTCTAAATTTGAGATTGAGTAAATAGGTATATTCAATTCACCGGCCAATTTATCACTTATCTGCTTACCCCCATCTTGTTCTTGACGATCTAAAGCTATTATTGCAGCAGACACAGTACCTCCTGCCTCTTGAATAATTTGAATTGAGTTCTTTAAAGCAGTCCCTGCTGTAAGAACATCATCAATTATAAGAACCCTCTTATTCTTAACAGAGCCTATAAGAACACCTCCTTCGCCATGTTTTTTTTCTTCTTTTCGATCAAAACAGACTGGGGTTAGTTTAGAAGATTTTTGACTAAGGGCTACAGATACAGCTGCTGCTAAAGGTATCCCTTTATAAGCAGGTCCAAAAATTACATCATAATTTATTTCTGATTCAATAATCTTTTGACTGTAGATATCAGCTAATTCGCCTAGATGACCGGATTCCAGAAATGATGTGATGTTAAAAAAATAAAAACTCTCTCTCCCAGACTTAAGGGTAAATTCACCAAATAAAAGAGCTTTAACCTCTAAAGCTAACTCTAAAAATTTTTTTTGAATATCAACCATTATCTTTAATAACAAACTTCCTAAGATTTATCTTAAGGAAGTATTGTAATTGTTTCCATCCTAGAATAACCTCATTTTAGAAAAACATGGCAAAACTTATAGTCATAGCTGCTCCCTCTGGAACCGGTAAAACTTCACTGATTGAAGCTTTATTAAAACAAGCTGTAGATCTGAAATTTATTCTTAGCATCTCTTTTACGACTAGAAAAAAAAGAGTCAATGAGAAACATGGAGAATCTTATTATTTCGTTAATAAAAAAGAATTTGAACTCATGATACAGAAACAGGAATTCTTGGAATATGCAGATGTTTTTGGTGACTTCAAAGGAACCAGTAGATCTTGGGTTGAGGACAGGCTAAAAAATGGCTGGAATGTTATTCTTGAGCTTGATTGGCAAGGAGCAAAGCAAGTTAAAGAAATTTACCCTAAAGCTGAAACCATATTTATTCTTCCCCCTTCTTATGCTGAATTACAACTGAGATTAAATGCAAGGGGACTAGATCAAAAAGAGGAAATAAAAAAAAGACTGGCAGAGGCCAAAAAAGAAATCAAAAATGGTCAACACTTTGATCATCTGGTTGTTAATGATGAATTTAAAATGGCTTTAAGTGATTTAAAATCTATAATCTTTGCTAACAAGTCCTTACCTAAAGAAAGAAAAAATCTTGTGAAAGTTTGCTTAGAGGCTTTATTGGAAGATTAACAAGATATCCTGTAGAATGCGCTTCTCCTTATTCTGAAGGCACAATATTATGGCAAGAGTTACCGTTGAAGACTGTTTAGATAAAGTACCAACTAGGTATGATTTAATTGTTTTGGCTTCAAAAAGAGCTAGGCAGTTAGCTACTGGTGGCCGAAGAGCCACGCTTGAATGGGAAAATGATAAAGCAACTGTAATGGCTCTTAGGGAGATTGAAGCCGGAACAGTCACACAAGACAATATAAACGAATTGACAGTAGATATTGCAGATCTTGAAGATGAGTTTTCTGAAGAACTTGCAGCAGAAGACCTTCCTGAAGAATAATAACATCTTTAATTATTTAGTCTTTAGGTCAAAATAGACCCATAGACGTTTATTTTTATGGAATCAATTGATGCTTTATCAGAAAAACTTTCTGATTACTTGGAACCAAAGCAAATAGAACAGGTTAATAAAGCCTTTGAGTTCGCTAATGAAGCCCATTCTGGTCAGTTTAGAACTAGCGGGGATCCATATGTTAGCCATCCAATAGCCGTAGCTAATATTCTCAGCTCTTTTCATATGGATGAAGATAGTCTTTCTGCAGCCATGTTGCATGATGTTATTGAAGACTGTGGTGTTCCAAAGAAAGTTATTGAGGAACAATTCAATAAAAACGTTGCAAACTTGGTAGATGGTGTAAGCAAGCTAGACCAACTAAATATCACATCAAGAACTGAAGTTAATGCAGAAAACTTCCAAAAAATGATTCTTGCTATGGCCAAAGATATAAGAGTAATAGTTGTGAAGTTAGCAGATCGTTTACACAACATGAGAACTATTGAGTATCTTGATCAGGAAAAGAAAAAACGAATAGCCAAAGAAACCTTGGAAATTTATGCCCCTATAGCACATAGGATAGGCATGAATAATGTCTACAGAGAGTTAGAGGATCGATCTTTTAAGGTTCTTTACCCAACAAGATATAGAGAATTAAGAACAGCTTTAAAAAAGAATAGAGGTAGCCAGAAAAGATTACTAAATAAAATTAAAAGGACTTTGGAAAAGAAGCTAGTTGACCAAGGAATACCTTCTTATGTTGAAGGAAGAGAAAAACATATTTACAGCGTCTACAGAAAAATGAAGCAAAACAACAGGTCTTTTGAAGAGATTATGGATGTATGTGCTTTCAAAGTAATAGTAGACAATGCTGACAATTGTTATAAAGCCCTAGGTGTTGTTCACAATATCTTTAAGCCTATAGAAGGTAGATTCAAGGATTATATTTCCATACCTAAATCTAATGGATATCAGTCAATTCACACAGTAGTAGTTGGACTGGATGTCCAACCGATTGAAATTCAAATAAAAACAGAAGAAATGAACGAAATGGCCGAAAATGGAATTGCCTCTCACTGGATTTACAAGATGGGCGAAGGCACAGAAACTAATCCTCAACAGAAGGCAAGAAGGTGGGTAGCTGATCTTCTTGAAATGAGGGACAACTTTGAATCTTCAGAAGAATTTATAGAATCGGTCAAAACAGATATTTTCCCTGATGAGATCTATGTCTTCACCCCGGAAGGAGAAATAATTCAGCTTGGGGAAGGATCCACAGCAATAGACTTCGCTTATGCCGTACACACTGATATAGGCCACCATTGTAGGGCTTGTAGAATAAACAGAAAATTAGCACCCCTTAGCGTTCCCCTAGAAAGCGGTCAAACAATTGAGATTTTAAGAGATAAAATCCCCCAAACATCTCCTGCATGGCTTAATTTTGCTGCTACTTCAAGGGCAAGAAATAAAATTAGACATTATTTAAGCAACCTCAGAACATCTGAAGCAAGAAAATTGGGAAAAAAATTATTAGATCAGTCCTTGGGTCATCTGAATGTGAAATTAAAACATCTTAAGAAAGATGAATTAAGGGAGGCATTAGATGCATTAGGGGTGAGAAGCCTTAATAGATTGCTTGAAGAAATAGGTTTAGGGAAAAGAGTTGGAAATGTAGTTTCTCAACAAATGCTTAGTGTTCTTAATAAAGAAAGTAATAAAGGGGACTCATCTATTCTGGCTTTAGAAATCACAGGAACGGAAGGATTGGTAGTGAATTATGCTACCTGTTGTAAACCGATACCGGGAGACTCAGTTATAGGCCATTTCACTTCAAGCGGTTTAGTAGTGCATCAAGAAAGATGCAAGAATATTCTCTCAGTAAGAGAAGATCCAACTCAGTGTTTTCCCGTAAATTGGCACCATGAATTGGACAGAGAATTCTCTACTGACATAAAAATTCTAGCTTCTGATGAGCCTGGTCTACTTGCAACCATGGCTTCTGCCATAACAAGCTCAGCAACTAATATTGAATCCATAAATACCCAAGATTTAGACCTAGGACATATAGAATTTACACTTACTCTTCAGGTTAAAGGAAGAGACCAACTTGCTGCTCTTATCAGAAAGCTAAGAACATTAAAAAATATCCTATCCATACACAGGATTCATGATCAAGAGATGAGACAAGCAAAAACCTTACATTAATTACTAAAAAGATATTATGAAGAAAAAAATAGAAACTGATGAAGCTCCTAAAGCGATTGGTACCTACTCTCAGGCCATTGAAGCAGGGAATACAATCTATCTTTCAGGCCAAATTCCTTTAGACCCCAAAACTATGAAGCTAGTTGAAGGAAACGAAAATCAAATTAGGCAGGTTTTTAAGAACATACAAGCTGTCTGCGAATCATCAGAAGTTTCACTAAATGAAATAGTTAAACTAAATGTTTATCTCTCAGATTTATCTGTATTCTCTCTAGTTAATGAAGTAATGAAAGAACTTTTTTCTGAACCTTATCCAGCAAGAGCTGCTATTCAGGTGGCTAAACTACCTTTAGACTCTTTAATTGAAGTTGAAGGAATAATAGTTAAAAAATAGTCTTCAATATTATTTATGCCCGAAGGCAACAACAAAAAGCATCCAATACAAAATATTAGAGGTGTTGGTCCAAAAATAGCAGAATCTTTATCTAATCTAGGTATTTATCAAGTGGAAGACGCCGTCTTTCATTTACCTTACAGGTATGAAGATAGAACAAATCTAACTCCTATAGGAGATGCTCCTTATGAAACTCCTCTGTTAATAGAAGGAGAAATAGTTAAATCTACAGTAGTTTTCAGGGGTCGAAGAATGCTAATAACTGAAATTTATGACGGTACTGGAAGATTAACTATGAGAATGTTCCATTTTGCTTTTGCGCAACATAAAAACCTCAAAGAAGGTT
The DNA here is from genome assembly GCA_964002385.1 of uncultured Gammaproteobacteria bacterium. GTDB lineage: Bacteria > Pseudomonadota > Gammaproteobacteria > Magnimaribacterales > Magnimaribacteraceae > AEGEAN-183. The sequence continues at coordinate 5,808 of CAXFFS010000048.1, forward strand.
CTAAAATAAGATGTTTCGGAACCATCAGACACGGGCCAAAAGGAAAAGAAATGATACATCCTCAGTATCAAGTCTTTTCTGAAGATGATGAAATAGAAATAGAAGATCATCTGACTCCAATCTATCCTTCGACTTCAAATCTACAACAGGGCCGAATAAGAAAAATGATTCAAGAGTCTATTCTTTATTGCCAAAAAAATAGCTTGTTAAAAGAAAATTGGGAAACTGAAGATGAAGGTAGCTTTAAAGATTTGTTGAGTGCTCTAACCTTTATTCATAACCCCCCTACTGAAACTAGTTTGGAATTACTTTCTTTAGGGCAACATCCAGCACAAAGAAAATTAATCAAAGAAGAGTTGGTAGCTCACATTCTTTGCTCGGGAATGTTAAAGAGAGAAACAGAATTAAGAAAATCTCCCTTGATGCAACTTGCTTCAACACATGAAGACATATTTATAGATTCTCTAGGTTTCGTATTAACAAATGCTCAAACCAGAGTGTGGAATGAAATCAAACAGGACTTTAACAAAGAGACACCAATGAGAAGACTATTACAAGGAGATGTAGGGTCAGGAAAAACAGTTATAGCTGCACTGGCTACTTTACAAGCCTCACATAATGATTTGCAAACTGCATTTATGTGTCCTACCGAAATCTTAGCTGAACAACATTATGAAAATTTGACTAAGTGGTTCGTTGTTTTAGGAATAAAGGTAGATTTACTTTTGGGTTCAACTAAAGCCAAAGATAGAAAAAGAATTCTTGAAGATTTGCAGACTGGGAAAACACAAGTGTTAATAGGTACTCATGCATTATTTCAGAAAGATGTTGTTTTTAAGTCAGTGGGTCTGACCATAATTGATGAACAACATAGGTTTGGAGTTCATCAGAGATTTACATTACTAGAAAAGGGGGGTGATGAAGAAAAAAGCCCACATCAACTAATTATGACTGCCACCCCAATACCTAGAACTCTTTCTATGACGGTCTATGGAGCATTAGATACTTCCCTAATCGATGAACTGCCTCCCGGGAGAAGGCCTGTAGAGACTACTTCTAGACCGAATTCTATGCGTAATAAAGTCATTAAACGTGTTGAAGAAGTTTGCCTAGAGGGTCAAAGAGTTTATTGGGTATGCACTCTTATAGAAGATTCAGATGAACTTGAAGCGCAGGCTGCTGAAGAACTCTTTAAAGAAATAAGCAATGAAATACCAAAAGTTAAAACAGGATTAGTTCACGGTCGTCTTAAAAAAGAAGAAAAAGACAGAGTTATAAATAGATTTAGGCAAGGGGACATACAGCTTTTAGTTTGCACTACTGTAATTGAGGTAGGAGTAGATGTGCCTGAAGCTACTTTGATGATAATAGAAAATCCAGAAAGGCTAGGTCTAGCTCAACTTCATCAACTAAGAGGTAGAGTTGGTAGAAAGGCTGATACAGATTCGCATTGCCTTCTTCTTTTCAGAGAACCTCTTGCTGATCTAGCTAAAGAGAGAATAAGTACCATGGAAAGCACAAATGATGGATTTGTCATAGCTGAAAAAGATTTAGAACTTAGAGGTGGTGGAGACATTCATGGATTAAGACAATCTGGCTTGATGAACCTAAAGATAGCTAATCCTATAAGAGATTCAGATCTTTTAGAATCTGCCCAACAAGAGGCTCTTCTCATTGCCAAAACGAATGAACTTCAGGCTAGGTCTCTTATCCATAGATGGATTGGGGCTAGGCTTGATTATTCAGATTCATAATTTGGTTAAAACCAAAACCACTCTATCTGGACTTGGCAAACCTTCCACAGTTCTATCTAACTCCTGACTTAATCCATCTACTAAAGATCTAAAGGGCATCCACTTGGTTGATCTCTGTTCTTCAGGGGTAGTTTTTACTGAGGTACCCATATCTAATATTTTTAAACCAGCTTTATTAACTAAGTTTTCCAAGCCTTTCCTTGTATGAATAAATCGAACATTAGACATATTTGCATAACTGTCTTCAGGTATAAGAGCCTGCCCACATTCATCAGGAGCTATTAGAGTTTCTACTATTATTTGCCCGCCTTCTTTTAAATGGGAAGCTAGTAAACTTAAATGATTTTCAGGATTTCTTTGGTGGTATAGGACCCCCATACTGAATACCAAATCAAAGCACTTGTCTAAGAAAGATATTTCTTCAATCCTTTGCGGGATCATTCTTATTCTCTTTGAGTCAATGAAATGGTTTAGAGCCAGAAACTGAGTTAAATGAGAAGTATTGGGTTCAAGACAAATAACGAACTCTGCACCCTTCCCTAACATTCTAAATCCGTAATAACCATTTCCCGATCCTACATCTAAAATATTCTTCCCTTTTAGTTCTATATCTAGAGCCAGAACACGTTCCCACTTCATATTTGACTGCCACTCAGAATCAATGAATATGTCTTGAATTGTGAAAGGGCCTTTTCGCCAAGGAACAAGATGTAATAAGTCTTCTTCTGCCCTTTTTTGGTCTTTATTATCCCATTCCCCCTGAACTGTAATTTCATCTACTAGATCTACTTTGGTTGAGTTAATTTGGGGCAAGTTTGAAATTAATTTTTTCCAATTTTCAATCCTCTTATCCTTTATCTGCCCATAGGGGTCTGAATGAAATTCATTTAGCAGAGTCGTCCAGCTCTCGTTTAGTCTGATCATCATTTTTGAGCAATTAAAGTAAAAAAATTAAGGTTACTCATAACTTTTTTTATTTCTCTATAACCAATTTTATGAAGCCTTTGATAATGGTCTTTTTCTAAATCAGTTATCAAAACCCCTTCTAATGCATCTCTTTTTCTTGAAATTTCCATTTTTGTGTACCCATTCTTAAATTTAAAGTTGTGATGCAGGTTAAAAAAAGTCTGGTTCTTGAATTTATTATCAAAATGCGTCTTTTCAGACAGGATTAACAATCCATTTTTTCTCATCCCTGAGTAAACCTTCTCCAGTAAACCTTCTCTTTTGTTGGAATCGATAAACTGTAAAACAAAGTTTATGACCACTATAGAGGCATCTTTTATTTCAGTGCTCTCTATATCCTGATTGATGAAATTTACTTTTTTAGAATCAATGAGATGCTTAAATTTTTTATTGCAATTTGAGATCATAGCTTTTGAATTATCAACAGCACAGATTTGACCTTCTCTTTCCTTCATAGCCTCTACAAGACTTAAAGTAGAGGCCCCAAGTGAGCACCCTAAGTCATAACAAAAACTTTTATTCTGAAAATATTTTTTACCTAAGTTTTCTATAAGTTTTAAGCTGGATCTATAACCTGGGACAGATCTATCTACCATGTCTTCAAAAACTTCAGCAACTTCTTCATTGAAAGAAAAGGGTAAGTCGTTAAAATTGCCAACTTTATAAATGTTGTCTTTCTTTGCCATTACTAAATTAAGAACTTTAAAAAGAATATTCTATGAATTACACCATTAAGTCACCAGAAACTGAATCTGAGTGGAAAAATTATTACAACTTTAGATGGGAAATGTTGAGGAAGCCTATAGGAATGTCAAAACAAACTGTTAAGGATGATCTAGAAAAAGAAAGTTATCACCTTATGGTAGTAAATAAAAAAGATGAAGTTATCGGCAGTGGTAGATTGCATTTTAATAACAAAAAAGAGGGACAAATCAGATACATGGCAGTAAGTGATTCTATTCAAAGGAAAGGGCTAGGTACTTCCATAGTTTTGGAATTAGAAATCATGGCTAAGGAAAAAGGAGCTCAAGAGATGGTTTTAAATGCTAGAGAAAATGCTATAAATTTTTATTTATCTTTAGGCTATAAGGAGATAGAGCCATATCAATCAGATACTGGTATACCTCATGTTACGATGAGTAAAGAATTAACTTGATTAAAGTAAAGGTGCTATTACAAGACTAACTATTGCCAT
>CAXFFS010000049.1:0-9291 GCA_964002385.1 uncultured Gammaproteobacteria bacterium
TTTTAAACTAATTTCATTTTCATTATTCTTAGGTATAACAAGTGAATTAGGGAAAAAATTAGCAAGTATTTGGAATGTGTACATCAAGTCTAATCTGGTAGCACCACCTGTATTAGTTATGTAAGGAGGAAGCAAGCACCAATAAAATTGCCTTCTAAACAACTCTTCATCGAACCTATGTCCGTTGTAAGTAATAAAAATAGGATTTTTTTCTGAGGACCAACTTAACCAATCTTCTCTAAGTTTTAACATCATTTCATAATGAGAAGGACTTTCTTCGTTAAGGCACTCAATCTTTTTATGGATAAGAAACGCCTCAGGACTAGGAACAACCCAAGGCAAAAGTTTAGACAACAAGTTGTGTTCCTTTTCTACTACTAAATCCTCATCGGTTAACAGGGAACCTACCTGAATAATTTGTGAAAAATTTATATCTAAACCAGTAGTTTCGGTATCAGTAAAGATATAGCAAGTATCAGAGTTTAGTTGAGTCACAACTTATTTATTAAACTTAAGGTTCTTTAGTTATTATTTGTAATATGCGTTTTCTCTGTAACTATGGTCAGTTACATCAGTTATGCCTTTAAGTTCTGGAATTTCCTCTATTAGTGTCTTTTCTACTCCATCCTTGAGCGTTACATCTACCATTCCGCAACCTTGGCACCCTCCTCCAAACTGAAGAACTGCCGTTTCTTTATTTATAATTTCTACCAAAGATACTTCGCCTCCATGAGATGCTAAGCTTGGGTTGATTTCAGAATAAAGAAGATAATTAACTCTTTCTTCTAGAGAGGCATCTTCGCCTATGCTGGGAACTTTAGCATTGGGAGCTTTTATAGTAAGCGTACCTCCAAATTTATCTGGGGAATAGTCCACAACAGCATCTTCAACAAATGACATTGATTTTTTTTCTAAATAAAGCGAAAAACAGTAATCTTTGCTAATTTCATATTCACTTATATCATCGTCTTCCTTGCAATAAGCTATGCAAGTTTCAGCTCTTGGAGATCCAGGTTCACTGACAAAAACTTTGACACCTATAGTATCTGAATCTTGTTTTTGTAAAAGTTCATCTAGATACTTTTCAGCTGGTTTTGTTATTTGTATAGAAGCCATAAATACATTTTATAATTAAAACACTTACAATTCACTTTAAGTGACTTAAAAATTAGCGCAAAAGAATGAAAGTAGCTGAATTTAAAAAGAAGTTAAATAAAAAGATTTTGGTTATGGATGGTGCCATGGGCACTGAAATACAGTCTAAGAAGCTTTCAGAAGAAGACTTTAGGGGCAACTTATTTAAAGATTACTCTAGAGATCTAAAAGGCAATAATGATCTTCTTAACCTAACTCAACCTGAAGTAATAAAAGAAATCCATAAATCTTTCTTAAATACAGGATCTGATTTTATTCAAACAAACACTTTCAATTCCAGTTCCATTTCACAGAGTGACTACGGTTTAGAGGAAAGAGCTTATGAATTGAATTTTAATGGAGCTAGGATAGCTAAAGAGGTTATCAAAGAATCAAAAGCTGAGGCCTGGGTAATCGGATCTATTGGACCGACTAATACTACTGCTTCCATGTCTCCAGATGTAACTGACCCAGCAAAAAGAAATATTCTTTTTGATCAATTAGTTAATTCTTATAAGGAATGTATACAGGGATTAATTGATGGAGGTGTAGATTTTTTAATGTTCGAAACAATTTTTGATACCTTAAATGCAAAAGCTGGTGTCTATGCTTATATTGATAAATGCATAGAAATTGGAAAAGAAGTACCTTTAATGATTTCAGGTACTATTACAGATAACTCTGGGAGAACTTTATCAGGACAAACCCCCGAAGCCTTTTGGACATCTATTAAGCATGCTAATCCTTTTTCTATTGGTTTTAATTGTGCATTAGGAGCTGAGCAACTTAGGCCTCATTTAGTCTCTTTAAATAAAATTTCAGATGCACCCATAAGCTTGCACCCTAATGCTGGCCTTCCTAATGAAATGGGGGAATACGATGAGACGCCTTCTCATATGGCTAAGGTAATAAAGGAAATGGCGGAAAATGGGCTTTTAAATATTGTAGGTGGATGTTGTGGCACGACCCCTGATCATATTGAAGCTATTAAAGACGCAGTAGAGGGGATAAAACCAAGAAAATTAACTACACACAAGCAACAAAGTACTTTTAGTGGTTTAGAGCATTTAGTTATTACTAATGATTCCCTTTTTGTAAATATCGGAGAAAGAACTAATGTCACTGGATCAAGTAAATTCGCTAAGTTAATTAAAGAAAAAAATTATTCAGAAGCTTTAGAAGTAGCTAAAGACCAAGTTTCATCAGGTGCTCAAATCATTGATATAAACATGGACGAAGGAATGCTTGATTCTTTAGAAGAAATGGACCTCTTCTTAAAGCTTGTTGCTTCTGAACCAGATATCTCAAAAGTTCCTATTATGATTGATTCTTCAAAGTGGGAAGTAATTGAGGCTGGTTTAAAGGTTGTTCAGGGAAAAGCTATAGTCAATTCCATTAGCATGAAAGAAGGCGAAGAAGAATTTATAAGAGTTGCCAAATCATGTCTTAAGTATGGAGCAGCAGTAATAGTAATGGCCTTTGATGAGAAAGGACAGGCTGATTCATTAGTAAGAAGAAAAGAAATTTGTAAAAGATCATACGATCTTCTTACTAACAAAGTGAAGTTTCCACCAGAAGATATAATCTTTGATCCTAATGTTTTTGCCGTAGCTACTGGACTTGAAGAACATAGAAATTATGCTAAAGATTTTTTTGAGGCTTGCGTCTACATAAAGAAGGAATTCCCTTTAACTAATATTTCAGGCGGAATAAGCAATGTTTCTTTTTCTTTCAGAGGAAATAACGCGGTGAGAGAGGCAATGCATTCAGTATTTCTATTCCATGCCATTAAGAGCGGTCTCACAATGGGCATAGTAAATGCGGGTCAACTAGCAGTGTATGAAGATATAGACCCCGAACTAAAAGTGTTAGTTGAAGATGTGATTCTGAATAGAAGAGAAGATGCAACTGAAAGATTAGTGGATGAGGCAACTAAATTTCTTCAAGATCAATCTACTGCGACCAAAGACGAAGAATGGAGGAATTTGAAAGTTAGTGAAAGAATTAATCATTCTTTAGTTAAAGGGATTAATAAATACATTATTGAAGATGTGGAAGAACTAAGGTTGGAATCAGATTCTCCTGTAGAAGTAATTGAAGGCCCCTTAATGGACGGAATGAATGTGGTGGGCGATCTGTTTGGAGAAGGAAAAATGTTTCTTCCTCAGGTTGTTAAAAGTGCAAGGGTTATGAAGGAAGCTGTTTCCTACCTTATTCCTTATTTGGAAGAAGAAAAAGAAGGTGGTATTAGCTCTAATGGAAAGATTGTAATGGCTACTGTGAAGGGCGACGTTCATGATATTGGAAAAAATATAGTTGGTGTGGTTCTTCAATGTAATAACTATGAAATTTTAGATTTGGGAGTCATGGTTCCTGCAGAACAAATTATTGAAACTGCCGTTAAAGAGAAAGCTGATTTAATAGGATTAAGTGGATTAATAACCCCTTCACTGGATGAAATGATTAATGTTGTCCAAGAATTAAGTAGAAGGAAAATAAATATACCAGTACTTATTGGAGGAGCTACAACTTCTAAAGCTCATACAGCTTTAAAAATAGAACCAAATTACAAAACAGGTCTTGCTACACATGTATTAGATGCTTCAAGAAGTGTTGGAGTTGTACAAAATTTATTAAGTAAAAAAAATAAAAAGTCGTATACAGAAGAAATAAGAAAGGACTATGTTAATACCAGAGAAAGGTTGGCAAATAAAAGTTCACCTAATCTTTTATCCTTGGAAGAGGCAAACAAAAACAAACTCAATATAAACTGGGAAAAATCTAACCCAGCAAAGCCATCTTTTTTGGGAGCACAAGAATTAGATCAAGTTCCTGTTGATGTGTTGAGATCATATATAGATTGGACTCCTTTTTTTAAAACTTGGAGTCTTGCTGGAAGTTACCCAAAAATTCTAAAAGATAAAGTTGTGGGAGAAACAGCAACACAGTTATTCAGGGATGCAAATAAAATGTTGGATGAATTAGAAAGGTCTAAAATTATTCAAAATAAATCAGTTATAGGCTTTTGGCCAGCTTCTCAAGATAAGAATAATGAAGTTAAAGTCTATAAAAATGAAAAAAGAAAAGAACAGATAAATGCTTTAAATTTTCCTAGGCAACAAAGATTTCAAGGAAAAGGAAATCCTAATCTTTCCCTTTCTGATTTTATTGCTCCAGAAGGTATAGACACTAAAGACTATATAGGAGCTTTTGCAGTAACTTCAGGAATAGGAGTTGAAGAAGCTTGTGCAGAATATGAAAACAATAACGATGACTACTCTTCAATAATGCTTAAAGCAATAGCAGATAGATTAGCCGAATCTCTTGCTGAATATGTTCATGAAAAAGTAAGAAAGGAATACTGGGGTTATTCAAAAGATGAGGAGTTAACTCAAGAAGCATTAATAAAAGAAAAATATATAGGAATAAGGCCAGCTCCTGGATATCCTGCGTGCCCTGATCATTCTGAAAAAGTTAAACTCTTTTCTTTACTAAATGCTAAGGAAAAAGCAAATATTTATTTAACAGAGAATTTCGCAATGTTGCCCGCAGCTTCTGTAAGTGGTTGGTATTTCTCTAATAGTGAAAGTAAATACTTTGGGTTAGGTAAAATAACTGAGGGTCAAATTAAAAATATTTCTTCTAATAGAGAAGAGGATATAAAGCTTACTAAAAAATATTACAGTACTAACCTTGAATAAAAATGAAGATCTATATGCCCTTCAGTTAAAAAGAAAAAGGGATTTATTTTTATCTTTTTTCTCTGAATTTACTAAAGACTTAGATTGTTTTCCTTCTCCTATTTCTAACTTTCGAACTAGAGCAGAGCTAGGGGTTCATGTAAATGACTCTATTAACTTCACTATGGTTGAAAATAATAAAAAAATCTTTATTGATAATCTTGAAATTTGTGATGAGAAAATTAATAACATTATTAATCAGCTAAAAAAATACGTAACTAATATGGAATCTATCAAAGAAAAACTATTTCAAGCTGAGATACAGGTCGCAAGAAATGGAGAGGGAATGGTATCCCTTATATACCATAAATCTTTAGACACAAATTGGATTGAAGACGCTCAGAACTTAAGTTCAAAAATTGGTGTATCAATCATTGGAAGGAGCAAAAAACAAAAGTTAGTTATAGGTAAAGATTTTGTTACTGAAACTTATAAGGTTAAAGACCAAACTATTCAAATAGATTTGTATGAACAATGCTTCAGTCAAACTAACCCTTATATATGTGACCAAATGCTCTCGTGGGTTCATGAAAGAAAAGATCTAAGTTCTGATATAACCGAACTTCATTGTGGAATAGGCACATTCACAGCCCTCCTCTCAAGTATATTTTCTAAAGTTCTTGCCACAGAAAATAGTAGACCAAGTATTAAAGCTTTAGAAAAAAACTTAAAAAATAATGTTATGACAAACGTACAGTTTGCCAGAATGTCAGGATTAGAAACTCTAGAGGCATTAAATGAAGTTAGAGTTTTTAACAGACTAAAACATGTAAATTTAAAAAGTTTAAAAAGAGATGTTCTTTTTTTGGACCCTCCGAGATCTGGTGTAGATTCATTATCACTAGACCTAATTAAACAACTTAATTTTAAAGAGATTATCTACCTATCTTGTGGCTTTTCATCTTTAAAATCTAATGTAAATGATCTACTTTCAGATTACAGCATTGAAAAAGCTGCTTTTTTTGATCAGTTCCCTTTTACTGACCATCTGGAGGCTGGGGTAATCTTAAAAAAAAGAGTTACAACTTAGCTTCTAGCTCAGGCAAAGCTTCAAACAGATCTGCAACCAAACCATAGTCAGCTACTTGGAAAATAGGCGCATCTTCATCCTTATTTATAGCAACAATTACCTTGCTATCCTTCATACCTGCTAGATGTTGAATTGCACCTGAAATTCCTACAGCTATGTACAAATTAGGCGCCACAATTTTACCTGTTTGGCCTACTTGCATATCATTAGGTACAAAGCCTGAATCTACTGCAGCCCTAGAAGCTCCTATGGCAGCACCAAGTTTGTCTGCTATTCCTTCAAGTAATTTAAAATTTTCCCCATTTTGCATTCCGCGTCCGCCTGAAATAACGATATCTGCTGAAGTTAATTCAGGCCGATCAGATTTAGCTAACTCTTCACTTACAAAACTTGAAATTTCCAGATTAGAATCCTCATCTAAGTTTTCTTTTGAAGCAGATCCTCCTTGGTCTTCACAGTCATCAAATCCAGTAGTTCTAACGGTAACGACTTTTATAGCATCTGAACTCTTAACTGTTGCTATGCAATTACCTGCATAGATTGGTCTTTCAAAAGTATCTTCAGAAAGTACTGAAATTATTTCTGAGATTTGTGAAACATCTAACAGAGCAGCAACTCTTGGCATAAAATTCTTTCCGTTACTAGTAGCTGCAGCAAGAATGTGTGAATAATCTTTTCCTATTTTAGAAACCAATAAACCAATGTTCTCAGCTAGAAAATTTTTGTAAGACTCACTATCTGAAACTATAACTTTGCGAATACCAGGAATCGAACAGGCCTGATCTGCTACCGTTTCGCATGAAAAACCAGCTATCAGTAAATCTATCTCTGTACCTATTTCTTTAGCTGCAGTAATAGTATTTAAGGTAGCTCCCTTTAACTCTTCATTGTCGTGTTCAGCTATTACTAATATGCTCATGAAATCACCTTGGCTTCATTTTTTAGTTTATCCACCAATTCATCAACGCTCTCCACTATAACTCCTGCTGCTCTCTCAGGGGGTGGAGAAACTTTTAATATCTCTGTCCTGGGAGAAGCATCAACGCCTAATTCTTCTGGGGTCAACGTATCTAAAGGTTTCTTTTTTGCTTTCATAATGTTGGGTAATGAAGCATATCTTGGTTCGTTTAACCTTAAATCTGTTGTGACCACAGCAGGAAGATTTAAGGAGACAGTTTGCAGCCCTCCATCTACCTCTCTCGTGACACTTATCTTACCTTCATCAATTTTTATTTCTGATGCAAAGGTTCCCTGCGGATAAGAAAGTAAGGAAGCTACCATTTGACCCGTTTGATTTGAGTCATCATCAATAGCTTGTTTGCCTAAAATAATTAAATCAGGCTGTTCTTTTTCAGCAACTGATTTTAATAGCTTTGCTACCCCTAAAGGTTCAACTTCTAACTCTGTTTCAACTAGGATAGCCCGATCTGCACCTAGAGCTAAAGCAGTTCTTAACTGTTCTTGACAGGCATTAGTTCCGATTGAGACAGCAATTACTTCTTCGGCAGTTCCAGCCTCTTTAAGCCTTATAGCTTCCTCCACTGCTATCTCACAAAAGGGGTTTATGGCCATCTTAACATTGGCTAAATCTGGGCCTGTCTCATCTGATTTAGCCCTAACTTTAACGTTATAATCAACAACTCGTTTTATTGGAACTAGAACCTTCATGTATGCAAATCCTTTATAATGGTATAAAAATAGAGCGGCTATTCTATATCTGCTTAAACTAGCTTACAAATAAAAAATACCTATGGAAGAAACACAAAGAGAGTCTATGGAATATGATGTTGTTATCGTTGGGGCAGGCCCTTCAGGCCTTTCTACGGCTATCAAACTTAAACAACTAGCTACAGAAAATAAGTCTGAAATATCTATTTGTGTTGTGGAAAAAGGATCTGAAGTGGGAGCTCATATACTTTCTGGTAATGTTATAGACCCAAAAGCTTTAAACGAACTAATACCTGATTGGGAAGAAAAAGGTGCTCCGTTAAAAACCAAAGTTAGCAAGGACTCAGTGAGGTATTTACTAACTGAATCTATTACTATCCCAGCTCCGCTAATGTTTGTTCCTACCTTTAAGAACCATGGCAATTACATTATCAGTTTAGGGAATCTATGTAGGTGGCTAGCAGAATATGCTGAAAGCCTAGAAATAGATATTTTTGCTGGTTTTCCTGCATCTGAATTAATATTCGAAGATGATAAAGTAACAGGCGTGCTCACTGGTGATATGGGTATAGACTCTAAAGGAGAAAAAAAACCTGGATATGAACCAGGTATTGAACTTAAAGCCAAGTTTACAGTTCTTGCAGAAGGCTGCAGAGGCCACTTAGGCAAACAAATAATCAGTAAATACAATCTTGATGAAGGTAAAGACCCTCAACACTATGGCATTGGATTTAAAGAAGTATGGGATCTAAGATCTGATCTTCATGAAGAAGGGTTGGTTGTCCACACTCTAGGATGGCCTGCCAAGGGAACAGTATCTGGCTCTTATTTTTACCATGGGGAAAACAATCAAGCATTTATTGGTTATGTAGTACCTCTAGACTATAAAAACCCCCATTTGAGCCCCTACGATGAATTCCAACAATGGAAACACCAAGCTTCTATTGGTAAATATCTTGAGGGTGGAAAGAGAGTTGCCTATGGTGCGAGAGCGTTAATTAAGGGAGGCTTTCAATCACTACCAAAAATGAACTTTCCTGGAGGGTTATTAATTGGTGACAATGCTGGCACTCTTAATTTTCCTAGAATTAAAGGTACTCATACTGCAATGAAGTCCGGAATGTTAGCCGCTGAAACTATCTTTGATTCTTTTCAGAATAAAGACTCGAGCCTGGAGGGATATGAAGAAAGATTTACTTCTTCGTGGATTAATAGTGAATTACATAAAGCAAGGAATTGGAATCCCTTTTTACATAAATTTGGTCCTTATCTTGGTGTTGTGTTGGCTGCCATAGATCAGTTCATCTTTAGAGGGAAACTTCCTTTTACTCTAAGAGCCCAAGAACATGATCATGATTGTTTAAAGAAGGCTGATGAAATGCCAAAAATCTCTTATCCAAAACCAGATGGAGTTATTTCATTTGATAAACTTTCTTCAGTCTTCTTATCTAATACTAATCATGCCGAGGACCAACCTTGCCACTTAATCCTCAAGGATGAAACCATACCGATAAGTGAAAACCTTCCTCTCTATGATGAACCAGCTCAGAGATATTGCCCTGCTGGAGTGTATGAAGTTATTGAAGAAGAAGGTATAAAAAAGTTTCAAATAAACGCACAAAATTGCGTCCATTGTAAGACTTGTGACATTAAAGATCCTGCCCAAAATATCGTCTGGATAACACCAGAAGGAACGGGTGGACCTAACTATCCTAATAT
>CAXFFS010000050.1:0-8737 GCA_964002385.1 uncultured Gammaproteobacteria bacterium
CAAAATAAGGGATTATGCCAGAAGAAGATAGAAAGCCAGGGCCTTGGTCAATAGCCAAGTCTATTACCAGCGGTGAACCTGAAACTACCAATTCACCTGAACCCGAGAAGCCGAAAACAATTGCTGAGCTTACGGAAAAAGATAAAGAAGATATGGACCCTTGGGTGCCTAAAATCATGAAACCTGTGCTTATCATGCGGAGAGAATTGGCTGCTCTTCCAGACCTACAAAAGAAATTAGCGAACCAAGAGACCGAATATTCTGACTTTACTTCCAAGGCTGGGTACGCTCTGTCTTTAGGGTTAAAAGAAAAAGAAATTTTCTTTTTTGGTGTGATGCAGTGGTTGGCTGTTGCGATTGCGTATTTGTTGTGGACGCAAATGCTTTTTTGGATTCCGCCGGACGTGTGGGAAGCACTCTCAAATCAAGACGGTGCAGGACCGATAGACTATGCTCTAATCGTTTGGGCTTTTGTGTGTGTGGGTGTAGCAGCTTTTCCTATTGGTATTTTTTCGGGCTGCATGGGCGTGACTCATTTTCTGCATAAACAAGGCAGGGCATCAACCGTTGCCATGTGTCTCAAACTTAGCTTGCCTAATGCTTGGCCTCTCTGGGCATTTCATTGGACCGATGGTTGGATTACTGTCAGGCAAATTATGAATCGACTTCCCCGTGATAACGATACAAGATCACCAGCCCAAAAATTATACGAAGAAGCGCTTTACTACGCTTGGAAGGTTGGCATAGCTGGGGTTTTGCCAAGCATGGTTCTTGGCAAAGGTATGATTGAATCAGGTAAGGAATCTATTGCTTTTGTTAGACAGCATGCAAAAGAAATCATCAAGTTAAGAGCTGCTTATTCAGGTTACTGTTGGATATTAGGTGTTTTGGCTTATGTCGCGGGAATGCCTCTAATCATGTATTTGGATGACGGCACTGGGATGGGAAACAACATAGCGATGTTTTATTTTTACATGGCAGTTCCAATTTGTTTTGCAGTAGGGTTAATCATGTTTTTTTTAAGACCAATATACATCTTATCTTTGTGTAATCTTTATTCTGATTACCTAAAAGCCAACAACAAAACGGTTGAATTACCTGACAATCCGCCGAGAGCAATTAGTGCGCTCGTGGTTTTTGCTATTTTATGTATTGCCGTTCTTGTGGTCTTTTATTTTAGAGAAGCAATTGGACTCGCTGATATTCTTTCAACAGTTTAAAGCTTATTCCTTAACCTTTTCCGTAGTCTACACTCAACCAACGCTCTGGCTTTACTCGAACTATGATGCCGCCTGAGGTATTACTGTTTTCCGCATATTGCTTACCTCCATCTTCCCCAAGATAACGCACTGCCATGGCAAGCAAGTCATCGTCACTGGATTCATCAATAGACACGACAGGCCCTTCAATACTGACGTATTTATAAGGCGGTTCTTCAGATTGAGACATTAAACTCAGACGCACCCCTACTTTTAGTAATTTTCCTTTGAGAGAATTGGGGTCAGTAATAAACCAAAGCTCTCCACCCGGTTCATAGTCATACCAAATAGGAATAGTCAGTGGACCTTTAGGGTTATCGCTGAGAGATAAAACACCTACGTGTAAACCAGCCAGAAAATCTTGTTTTTCTTCCTTTGTTATTGCAGTCATTCAGTTTCTCCTAAATTAATAAATGAATAAGACCTTTGGTCCTGATGCATCCATTTTATTCTTTTTGCCATTTCTGGCAAAAACTTCTGAGCTGGTGTATAAAAACTACATGATTAAACAAATGAACCCTATTAAAAAAAGCCTTCTTATCCTCTTTCTGCTGTGCTTTGCAGTTAGCGGCTACTCTGATGCCTCTAATTACGAGGTTGGCGATGTCTTTGAATCAAAAAAACGCACCACTTCGGTGGTTCTTTTTGAGTTAAAAGGCGATCTGCTCAGATTTATTAGACAACATGGAAGCAAAACTGGCTCTTTTAGGCAGATGGATACTAGTTACACTTATGAAGTGCAAAAAGGCGACAAGATTATACTTCTGAAGAGCTATAAGGAGGCAGAAGGTGAGGTCTTTCGAGTGGCATTAGTTGCAAAAAAGAAATCAAGGAAGCAAGACAGTCCTTATTATTACGCAGTACCAAAACAATTTTATCAACTTGCGTTCGTGGAGCATCTAACCGAATAAATTTCTTATATTTTCTGAATGAAAAGAATTTTTTTCTTATGTGCATTAGTAATATCTTTTCAATCTCTATCAGCAGAAATTGAAAAAAAAGGAAATCATGAGGTAGGTATGAATAAATCACCCTTAGAAGGCGTTAAATTTAGCTTTATAGAGGCTAATGGAATAAAGATGCGACTAGCGGAAATGGGTGAAGGCCCATTGGTGTTGTTAGCACATGGTTGGCCCGAATCTTGGTATTCCTGGCGCCACCAAATGGTTGGTCTTTCTAAAGCAGGATTTAGAGTTATAGCACCCGATATGAGAGGTTATGGCAAAACAGATGCTCCCTCTGAAATTGATCAATATGATATTAAACACCTGACTTCTGACATGGTAGGAATTCTTGATGCGTTGGGAGAGACTACGGCTTCTATAGTAGGGCATGACTGGGGAGCACCGGTGGCTACCTACAGCGCTCTTTTTTATCCAGAACGTTTCACTAGATTAGTCATCATGAGTGTTCCGTATAACGGAAGACAGGACCAGAATCCTATGGAGGGCATGAAGGCAGCATTTCAAGACAATTTCTTTTACATCCTTTATCACAATGAACCCAATGGAGTTGCAGAAAAGGAATACGACAAAGATCCAAGTGGTTTAATTAGTAGATTTTATCAATCTCCAGATTCTCCAAGAAAACCACCAAAAATTACGGACTCAAAGCGTAGTGCCGGAGGTTTCTTGCCCCGCATAGGAGAAGCAGAAGGGTTGCCTGCTTGGTTTTCAAAAGAGGACTTGGATTATGTGGTAGGACAGTTTGAAGAATCGGGTTTTCGTGGCGGAGTTAATTACTATAGAAACATAGAAAGGAACTGGAAATTAACTGAAGACCTAAAAGACCACAACATAAAAGTTCCCACCTTATTTCTTGCTGGTACCCAAGATATGGTCATTGCAGGAGCTTCTAAAGAGTCCTTAGAGAGCTCTATGAAAGAAGTTATACCTTTGCTTGAAGAAGTTATTCTGCTTCCCAATATAGGACATTGGGTACAACAAGAAGCTGCAGAACAAACCAATTCAATCCTTATTGATTTTCTAAAGTGAAAACTACTCTTTCTATTACAAAGTTAGATAAGACCTTTGGTGCTGTAGTAGAAGGGCTAAAATTATCTAATTTAAGCGAGTCCCAGCCTAAAGAGATTTACAAACTTTGGCTTGAACATTCGCTACTTATTTTTCCAAACCAAAACCTAACCAAAGATGAGCAGGTTAAGTTTGCAAAATTATTTGGTCAAATGGAATTTGATATCACACCCATCAGTAATGTAAAAAAAGACGGGAGTATCAGAGATCCAGTGGATGATGATATTGTCAAATCATTAAGAGGTAACATGGAATGGCACCATGACAGCACTTATATGCCAATTCAAGCCAAAGGGTCAGTTTTCACTGCTCATCAAGTACCCCCAGAGGGTGGAGAGACAGGATGGGCAGATATGACGGCTGCTTATGAAGCCCTAGATCCAAAAATGAAAGAAAAAATAAAAGACCTTTGTGCTTATCATTCTTATTCATATAGCCAAGCTAAATATAGGCACAAGCCTCAAGAAGAAAGTGAATTCAGCGGTTATGGTTTCGATGTAGACCCTAAGCCATTCCGCCCACTGGTTAAGACTCACCCAGAAACAGGAAGAAAATCATTGTTAATTGGTAGACATGCTTTTGGTATTCCTGGGATGGAAGAGGCTGAATCGAAGGCCTTTCTGGATGACCTCAATGACTTTGCCTGTCAGGGAGACCGAGTTTATCACCACTGTTGGGATCCCGGTGATGCAGTAATTTGGGATAATAGGAATTTGATGCACCAGGCTTGTCCTTGGGATTTAAGCAAAGCGAGAATTATGTATCATTCAAGAATTCAAGGAGATGTTTCCAGTGAATCTGGACTAAATTATCTTTAAAGCATTGAAGATTGTAGCCTTAATATTAGCTTTAATAACTTTAGGACTTCCTTTATTTGGAAAGGATAAAGAGATCACTATTCTGCATACGAATGATTTTCATAGTGCTTTCGATCCTATTCCTGCCTACTGGTTAGAGGGATCGCCCAAGTTAGGTGGAGCCGCTTACTTATCTGCTTTAATTAACGAGTTAAGAGAAGAAGAAGACACAGTTTTCCTTTTTGATTCTGGAGATATGTTTACTGGCATGTTAGCGAATCTAACAGAAGGTGAAGCTTTAATGGAGATGATGATGACCATGGAATACGATGCCTTAGGTATTGGAAACCATGAATTTGATTATGGTATTGAACCCTTTAAAAGAGGAATCCACAGGGTCTCTTTCCCTGTACTTGGAGCCAATATTTTTTATAAGGGAACCGATCAATTATTCAGTAGGGCTTACACCATCTTAGAACGCGATGGCATTAGATTGGGGGTAATAGGGATCATAGGACTGGATGCTCGAAGTGTAATTTTACCTTCTTACGTAGAAGATCTAGACTTTCGAGATCCCATCCCTTACGTCAGAAAAGGGGTAGAAGAGCTAAAACCGTTAGTTGATGTGATAGTTGTTTTAACTCATCAAGGTAAAACTGGACCCATGCAGACTGATGCTGAGCATAGACCCGAAGTACAAAGAGATTTTGATGAAGACATAAAGTTAGCAGGCGCCGTTGAAGGAATTGATGTAATTGTTAGCGGTCACGCACATCGCGGCATAGAAGTTCCATATATCCATCCGAAAACCGGAACCTTAATCGTACAAACCTATGGGTACGGAACTCGGCTTGGTTACTTAAAACTGTTCTTTGATGGTGAAAAGGTAACCAGACACGAAGGAAGATTATTAAAAGTATGGAGTGATAAGTTGAAGCCCGATCCTTTAGTGGAGAAAAAGATTTCCTATTACAAAGAAAAAGTAGACCACATAATCGGAGAAGTCGTGGGCTATTCAAACCTTAGGTTAGTAAGAGACTATGTAGCTGAGTCTTCATTAGGAAACTTTGCTACTGATGTTATAAAAGAGGTTACCAACTCAGAGTTAGCTTTTACAAATGCCGGAGGGTTACGGGCAGACTTGCCTGAAGGTTCGATTACCAAAGGGAATGTACTAGATGCTTTTCCTTTTCATAATACCGTGGTTTCCACCTCTCTGAATGGCGCACAAATTACAGCTATCCTTGAGCAAGGTCTGTCTATGGAGAGAGGTATGATTCAAGTATCAGGCATTAGGGTTATTTATGATTTAAAAAAACCAATTAACAACAGGGTTTTAAATGTTGAAATAAATGGAAAACCTCTGGATAAGAAAAAAATGTATAAGGTCGGTACTCAGAGTTTCTTAGCTCAAGGAGGAGATCTCTACAACACTTTCTTAGAAGGAGAATATGAAGATAGAAAAATTAATTTATCTGAGGAAATAATTAATTATTTAAAAGCAAACAAAGAGATAAAAGAACCTAAGAGAGGAAGGTTGATTCCCGCTCAATAGCTAATCTAACTTGATAAAATCAATAAGAATTTTTGATAATTCTTCTGCGCGACTCCATTGATAAAAATGACCTCCGCCAATATGAGGTGCGCTCTTAGCATTGGGTGCCATTTCCAAAATATCGCTTTCTATACCATTAGTTACTGGGTCGTCCCCAGCAAAGACAGATAAAAAAGGTTTATCTGAAGTCTTAAAGAATTCTCTTGCTAATCTTTGTGCTTCTAAAGATGAGTCGGGTAAAGTTGGTACATGGCTAGGCATGGCTCTTGGACCCATTTTGTATGAAGGATCTGGGAATGGAGCTTCATAAGCATTAAGAACATCTGAAGTAAACGGAGAGAATTTTTCTAGCCCCAATCTTTGCAAAAAATAATGAGCCGCGACAGTTGGTCTTGATCTCTTGTCCATTTGGAAAGAGCAGAGAGTACCGATTGGCAAGTTTGGAGTATCCCAACAAAACTTTTGCCAATACATGAATTTTAAAGCTGGGTGAAAGTCTTCATTTTCATTATCGCTTCCATCCAATTTTCCATCCATTTGTTGAACTTGTTTTGCCATAGAAAAGAGTGTGAGCTTGATCTTTTCATCTCTGAAAGCTTTTACTTTGTTTTGAAGGTCTTCCGATGCATCAGGATTGTAAGGCAACCCAGTATTTCCCATCGAAACTTTTAAGAACCTATCCGGCTCTTCCGTAACCATTCTAAGTCCTATCAAACCACCCCAATCTTGACCAAAAAAAGTAAGATTTTTGAAATCATTTTGAATTAGCCACTGAGTCATCCAATCAACTTGTCTTTGATAACTATAGTCTTCTCTTGAAGCGGGCTTGTCTGACTTTCCATAGCCAGGCAGGTCAGGTGCAATAACTCTAATTCCTCCTGCAACTAAGTAGGGAATCATTTTTGAATACAGATAACTCCAGACAGGCTGGCCATGCATTGCTAGAAGTATTGGGCCATCTTTAGGGCCTTCATCAACGTGATGAATTCTTAAATCAGAGTCATCATGAGTTTTTATTGTTGTGTAATGCGGCTCGAAGGGGTAGCCCTTAATATTTTCGAATCGTTCATCAGGTGTTCTTAATATTTCCATTTAAAATTTCTTTAGTAAATTAGTTAGACCAATAAATATATTCATCACCTTCTTTATACTCCTGTCCGTCGTATTTATCTAACATTGTTGAAACCTCATATGCTGACGGGAATAAAGGATCTTTTTGTTCAGAGTTAAATTTAACTAAGAGCTCTTCAATTAATCTTGCTTCTTCAGGGTGACTTTCAATGAGGTTATTTTTTTCTAACGGATCCACCGAAGTATCAAATAACCAACGAAAATTTTCTTTTTTGCTAATTATGTATTTCCAGTTTTCATGCAGGACTGATTGATGATTCCCAGATCGCCAAAAAAGGGTTTTATGAGGCTCAGAAGACTTTTCATTCTTTATGTATGGTAATAAATTTACTCCATCTAATTCATTCTCATTGGACGATTTAGTTCTTGCAGCTGAAGCAATAGTAGAAAAAATATCAAAATGATGAATAGCACTATCAGATTTTTGTTCTGGATTAATTTCATCTGGCCAGCTAACTATAAAAGGAACCCTTATACCCCCTTCAAAAAAACTTATTTTCCAACCTCTAAAGGGTTTATTAATATCATCTAATTCAATGTAATTAGCTCCACCATTATCACTGGTAAATATGATTAGAGTTTTGCCATGTATATCTAGATCTTTTAACTTCTCAATAACCTTTCCGACACTTCTATCCAATGCAGCAATCATTCCGGAATAAACTTGAAGATTGTGGCCATGCATATGACTCATTTGTTGCACATCACTTCGCAATGCTTGAAGTGGATTGTGAATTGCCCAGTGGCTCAAATATAAGAAAAAAGGTCTATTTTTATTATTCTCAATTACCTTTAATGCTTCGTCAGTATAGTAATCTGTCAGATATTTATCTGGTGCGAATAGATCGCCTCCATTAAACCTCGCTGAATATTGACCAATAGCCCAAATCATCCTGTCAATTCTTGTATCAAACTTGGCATTAACGACATCTGGATGATCTTCAGGTAAATACAGTGGTCCCACCATTTCCAAAGAGTCTTGAAAGCCTTGGCTGAGGGGATCCATGCCATAGGCATTACCAAGATGCCATTTTCCTATGTGTGCCGTGTAATATCCTGCATCTCGCAAAACCTCCGCAATAGTAATCTGTTCGGTGGGCATTCCTTGTTCCATATAAGGAGGTATGTTTGCTGCCACTTCTCTATCAATCCTTGCTCTAAGTTCTGAGTCATCCTCTTCAGCAAGCCATTGCATGATTAATCTTCCCGTAGCAGGAACAGGAGTGAATTCATATCCAAATCTTGTTGGATATTTTCCCGTCATTATTGAAGCTCTAGATGGAGCACAAGTTGCATTTGCTGCATAACCTCTAGAGAACAAAATGCCGCTGTTTGCTAATGAATCAATATGAGGAGTTTGAAGAGATCCATCAGCCGCTCCGCCGTTATGCATGGATATATCGTTATAACCCATATCATCGGCCAAAATTAAGATTATGTTTGGTCTATCATCTTGTGTAGCAATCTCCGGACCTTTGGACCAAGAAGTTGGGATGTTTTCTTGTACAGGCATTGTGAAACTGGCTATCTTTGGTATGGACCAAATAAGAATATTTACTTTGTATTCCCAGATTAAAAATCCTGAAATTAAAATTACAAGTATCCCAATGATTAGCTTCTTCATATTTTGATAGATTGACTTAGTATTTCCTTTTTTTGCTTTAGTTAATCTAATATAAACATTAACAGATGAAGCTCATGATAAAAAGAGAGGTTGATTTATGCCGGCATTAACAAAAAAAGAACAAACAGATTTTTTAGAGGAAGATGGCATATTAATGCGCATTGGAGTAATTAGGGGGGATGGTTCTCCATTAGTTACTCCCATATGGTTCATTTATGAAGAAAATTGCATTCTCTTTACCCCAAGAGCCAAATCAGAGTGGTTCAGTTGTTTAAAACGGGATTCTCGAGTTTCTCTTTGTATTGATGAACAGACTCTTCCTTACCGAAAGGTGATTA
>CAXFFS010000051.1:0-8526 GCA_964002385.1 uncultured Gammaproteobacteria bacterium
CCGTACCAGACTATCTTTTTCCTTGAATTTTTCCGTAAGTATTTAAGATAAGTTCCCGCATCCATTTATTTGCTGGGTCCTTATTTTTATTTCCATGCCAGTAAAGATGAAGAATAAGTGGATCTACCTTAAAGGGAAGTGGCAATACTTTGAAATCCCTGCCTTTAGTGAAACTCTTAATAGTAGTTATAGCCAAGTTTGACTGTTCAATAATATAAGGTGCAACTAAGTAGTGCTGTGCTCTTAACCCAATTTTCCTACTAATACCTAGTTTATTCAATTCAGTATCTACATGCCCCAATCCTGTAGATCTTTTAGAAATATGCATATGAGAAAGACTCAGATATTCATCCAAAGAAATTTTCTTCTTTTTAGCAAAAGGATGCTTTTTATTTATAACCAAAACATATTGATCTTCATATATTTTCTCATGTCTGAGACTTGTATCTGTATGAATGGGAGGATCTATAGCAAAGTCTATATTACCAGCGGCAAGCTCTTTAGGGGTTTCATGTCTAGGAGTTAAATAGCTTTCTACACCTACCCCAGGTGCATTTCTTGATATATTCTTAATTAATTCTGGTAGTAATCGATACTCTGAAGTATCTCCAATAGATATTTTAAAAGTGGTATTAGCAGTTTTAGGATTGAAAGATTCAGATTCTGATATCGAATTTCTTATCAAGTCTAAGGCTTGTCTGACATCTTTCACCATATTTTGGGCGACCGGTGTGGGCATCATTCCTTTAGAAGTTCTTACAAAAAGTTCATCATTAAAGTTTTCACGAAGTCTAGACAGGGCATTGCTTACAGCTGGTTGTGTTATACCTAACACTTCACCTGCTTTAGTTAA
The DNA here is from genome assembly GCA_964002385.1 of uncultured Gammaproteobacteria bacterium. Classification (GTDB taxonomy): domain Bacteria; phylum Pseudomonadota; class Gammaproteobacteria; order Magnimaribacterales; family Magnimaribacteraceae; genus AEGEAN-183. The sequence continues at coordinate 854 of CAXFFS010000051.1, forward strand.
ATTTCTTTCCGTATAAATAACGTCAAAGACTACAAATAAATTAAGATCTTTATCGCTTAAATTCATTCTTTTATATGATGATTTCTTGGGTTAAACTCAAAGTTGGTTCAATAAGAGCATTATCATTTTAACTTATAGTGCTCAAAAAAGAGAATTTATTAAACTTATAGGGAGAAACAAAGTGAATCTTGATAATTCAGAAAGATCTAAAGAGCTGGGAATAAGGATTTCCCAATTTATGGATGAACATGTATTTCCTGCAGAGCAAATTTATGCTGAGCAAATGGAAGAATTTACTAAGCAAGGTAATAGGTGGCAGGTTCCTGAAATCCTTGAAGATAAAAAGAAGATTGCTAAGAAAGAAGGTTTGTGGAACTTATTTCTTCCTGAAAACCCTATGGGTGAAAGCATGAGTAATCTCGATTACGCTCCTTTAGCTGAATTAATGGGAAGATCTGGAATTGCTTCCGAGATATTTAATTGCTCGGCTCCTGATACAGGCAACATGGAAGTTATAGCTCAATATGGAAATGCTGAACAGCAAGAAAAATGGTTAAAGCCTCTTTTAGAAGGTGAGATAAGGTCTGCATTTGGCATGACTGAACCCAATGTAGCTTCGTCTGATGCCACCAATATAGGCAGCTCTATAGTAGCTGATGGAGATGATTACGTGATAAATGGAGAGAAATGGTGGACTTCTGGAGCTGGAGATCCTCGTTGTAAGATTATAGTTTTTATGGGAGTAACCAACCCAGATAACCCTAAGCACCAGAGGCAATCACAGATCCTTGTACCGATGGATACCCCTGGAGTAGAGATAAAGAGAATGATGACTGTTTTTGGTTCTGATGATGCCCCACACGGGCATGCCCATATGAAATTCACTGACGCCAGAGTCCCTAAGGAAAATCTCCTGTTAGGAGAAGGAAGGGGTTTTGAGATTGCTCAAGGTAGATTGGGGCCAGGAAGAATTCACCATTGCATGAGGACAATTGGAACTGCTGAGAGGGCACTCGAGTTATTATGCAAAAGGTCTACTTCAAGAATAGCTTTTGGCAAGCCTTTATCTGAGCTAGGTGGAAATTATGATGTCATCGCTGATTGCAGAACCGAAATTGAAATGTGCAGACTGTTAACTCTTAAAGCAGCGTATATGATGGATACAGTTGGAAACAAAGTTGCTAGGAGTGAAGTTGCACAGATTAAGGTTGCGGTTCCTAATATGGCTTTAAGAGTTATAGATAAGGCTATTCAGATTCACGGGGGGGCTGGAGTTTCTCAAGATACGCCTCTCGCCAGACTTTATGCAGGTCAAAGAACTTTAAGGATTGCTGATGGACCAGATGAAGTTCATCGAAGAAGTATAGCGAGAATAGAACTTTCTAAGTACAACGAAGGTTAGTTTTAGGATTAATTTCTGTTTTCTACAAAGAATTTAAAGATTTTTCTCATGTTTTCTTTGTTCTTAGATACGAAGAAAGAATGGTCTGCACCTTTTATTTCATCATAGACGAGGTCCATTTCTAATTTTTTCATTTCTGCTACCCACTCTCTTGTTGGTAAAACTAATCGGTCCTTGGTTCCCTGTAGGACAAGGATAGGGATATCTTGAATAATCTTTAAATCTTCTAGTGTTCTTACTTGAGGGGGTGCAGGTGCAGCCAAGGCAAGGGCTTTCCATAAATCAGGATATTTCATGCCAAGATGGTAAGTTCCAGCACCTCCCATGCTATGACCCCATAGAAATATGTTATTTGAGTCTATTGAATAATTATCCCTTACGAGCTTTAACACATTCATTACATCTTTTTCACTATAAAGTCCTTCTTTTTCTAATGATCTTTCATCTAGTCCTTCGGACCATGATCCATACCAACCATTTCTGGTGTAACCAAGAGGCGTAACTACAATAAAATTAAATTCTTCTGCTAGGTCCAATAATCCTTCGTAGCCCATGAGCCAGTCGTAAGTCCTAGTTAGGCCATGTAAAGATACTATTAAAGATATTTGTTTATCCTTTTTATATGAAGACGGAACAAAAAGTGCATAAGGAATGGATTCACCAGTTTCTTCAAAGATATAGCTCAGGTGTTGGATTCTTGGATCTTTTATAGAACTTTCATCATCCCAATTAGTCCTAATAGATTCTTCCATGTCTTTATTTTCCTTAGCCACCAAAGTTGAACTTATACCAATTAGAGATATTGACAATAAAAATACAAGAATAAACCTCACTTCATCATTTCTTTCAGATTTGAACAAATTTCATTTAAAACCTGAGGAACCCCAGGGATGTAACCCATATTGGCAAACCCATGAATATAACCATGATTTTCTTGGTGAAAAACATTGTTACCAGAAGAACTTAATTTTTTTGCATACTCATCTCCTTCATCACGTAAGGGGTCAAAACCTGCAGTAGAGACAACAGCAGGAGGAAGATTAGACAAGTCTTCTGCTACTAAAGGAGAAACGAAGGGGTCCTTCATTTCATCTAGGGAATTTAAGTAGTGTTTTCTAAACCATTCCATAGCAGCTTTTGTAAGAAAAAAACCTTCTGCACATTCATCAATCGAACTTGTTTGAAGGTGAAGATCAGTTACTGGGTAAAGTAATAATTGTGCTTTTGGCAAAGTTTTATTTTCTTTTTTCCTTCTTATGCAAAGGGCGGCCGTCAAATTTCCTCCTGCACTATCACCTCCAGCAGCTATTTTATTTTTGTCCACACCTAAAGCATCAGAATTGTTAAGTACCCATTCAAAAGCTTGATCACAATCATCTAAAGGAACCGGGTATTTTTCTTCTGGCGATAAGCGATAATCCACAGAGAAAATTTTGGCTTCAAGCTTTTCACATAGATAACCTGTAAGTTGGTGATGAGTTTCTATGTCCCCAATAACCCAACCCCCACCATGAAAGTAGACCAATGCAGGACAACCCTCTTTTGTTTGAGGGGAGTAGTATTCGCGTACAAGTATTTTAGTTCCTGATACTTCTATTTGGTGGTCCTTCCAATCAACTTTCGAAGGAAACTTCGGTGCAATGCGGTTTTGTTCTAAGTAACCAGCTCTAAACTGATCTGGAGTTAAGGTATCAAAATCCGTAACCAAATTTTCAGTTAATTTCAATAAAAATTGAAAAGGAGGGTGTAGTTTTCGTTTTCCAATTTCAATTTGCTTTTTTCCAGACAGTTTTAACAGCAGCCAATTAGGCAACATCATTAACAGTTTAATCATCTTGAATCTCCCTATCTAAACTATATCAAACTACACTATGTTCTTATAAAGAAAAGACAGATGTCTTACAATCGTTAGCTTAGACACGTAGCTCAGTTTGGTTAGAGTACCACCTTGACATGGTGGGGGTCGTCGGTTCAAGTCCGACCGTGTCTACCAGGCTCTTTTTCAGTATCCAGCATTGTATTTATCTTTAATTAATGTATTAATAAATAAAAGGAGAATGTATGAAAAAATTATTTTTAACTTTAAGTTTGGTTTGTTTTTCTGTTTTTCAACTTCAAGCAAGTACGGTTGCTATCTTTGAGTGCGAACTCTTAGAAGGCAAGAGTTTGGACGATGTTAAAGCAACGAACCAAAAGTGGCTTAAAGCAGTGAATGAACTATCAGGTGAAAAAATAACCAGTCAAGTTCTACAACCAATAGTTTCACCTAACATGAATGGTTTTATGTTTATAGATAATTATCCAGATGCAGCAGTTTGGGGCAAAGTAAGAAACGAAATAAGTAACGGTGCCATCCAAGAGATTGACGCTGAATTTGATACCGTTAGTAAATGCAATGCCACCAGTTTATATGATTCAGAATTACAAAAATAAGGAGAAAAAATGGCAGGAAAAATAGCAAAATATGTAACGGTTGGTACAAACGATCTAAGCAAAGCTAAAGAATTTTATGACAAATTATTTGAAGTACTGGGAGCTAGAAGCTTTGCTCCTAATGACAGAAGCTTTTTTTATACTTTAAAAGATGATGACACGGTCTTCGCCATTTTTGTTCCTTACGATGGCAATTCGGCGACAGTGGGCAATGGCAATATGACTGGTATTACTTTAGATTCTACCGAAGAGGTAGATGCTATGTACGCCAAGGCAATTGAACTAGGAGCTGCTGACGAAGGTGAACCAGGCGAAAGAGTCCCAACATTTTATGGGGCTTATGTTAGAGACTTAGACGGCAACAAGCTTGTCTTTTGTAAGATGGGCTAACCCAGACTACTTTATAGCAGTAACTAACCAGGTAGCACTAGGAAACATTAGGCCTTTCTCTGTGTAGTAAGGAGAAAAAGCATCAATTGCAGAATTTATAATTTCTGTTTTTTGTTCTTCAGGAGAGTCTTTTAACATTTCACTTACTACTGGATTTATTGATATATAGTCTTTCACAGAGTCAGACAGACTTCTTCCTGAAAACATATTCACTTCAGCTTCATGTCCTTCAATTTTTATATTTTGAAAATCGCTTTCCTCAAGAATTGAAGTTACATACTCTGATTCCTTAAAAGCAAATGGTCCAGGGCTTCTTGGGGGGGGAGAGGGTAAATCAATAAATTTTTTAACTTCTTGGACGAATAAGGATTGCCAGGGATTAAGGGTAGGAGATTGCCAACAAACAAAAGACAGGGATGCTCCTGGAATTAAGCTTTTATTTATATTCCTAAAGGCAATCACGGAATCTTCAAAAAACATAACCCCAAATCTTGAATAGGCAGCAGTGTAAACTTCTTCTCCTAGGTTATCTGTCTGTATGTCTACACAATTAAAGAAAGCATTAGTTAATGACATTTCTTCAGCTGATTCTTTAGCTTTTTTTAACATAGGCACAGAAATATCTAATCCAGTGACTTTTCCGTGTGGCGCAATTCTTTTTGCTATATTAAAAGTTGTATTTCCGCATCCACAGCCAATGTCTAGGACGTTCTCCTGATTACTAAAATTAAGTTTATTCAGTGCTGCTTCACCAAGTGGACTTAGCATGGTGTCCATGACGTTTTGACGCTCCACCCAAATATCACCCCCTTTTCCTGACCAGAAATCTCTTTGATTTTTATTTACTTCTGACATTAGATAAACTCCTTTTAAGATTAGTATTAAAACAACAACTCCAAAAACTTTATAATAGTAACCTAATTTAATCCTCTTAAAACAATGAACTTAGTAGGTAAATCTCTTCTAGATCTTATTGGGAACACACCCATGGTTAAGCTTACAGCTTTTGATACAGGACCATGTGAACTCTTTGTAAAACTTGAGAATCACAATCCTGGGGGTTCAATTAAAGACAGGATAGGGCTGTCCATCATAGAGGAAGCTGAAAAATCAGGAGCCTTAAAACCTGGAGGAACCATCATTGAAGCAACAGCTGGAAATACAGGTATAGGCTTGGCTTTAGTTGCAGCTATTAAGGGTTATAAAATAATACTCGTAATCCCTGACAAGATGAGTAGAGAGAAGATTCTTCACTTAGAAGGCTTGGGTGCTGAAGTAAAAATAACTCGTTCGGATGTTCCCAAAGGGCATCCAGAATATTACCAAGATATTGCTAAGAAACTGGCCTCAGAAATTAATGGATCCTTTTTCGCAGATCAATTTTCAAACCCCGCTAATCCGTTAGCTCATAGATCTACTACGGCACCTGAGATTTGGGAACAAATGGATGGCAATTTAGATGCATTTGTAGCTGGAGTGGGATCTGGTGGAACTGTTACAGGACTAGCCGAATTCTTTAAAGAAAAAAGTCCAGATTTACAAATGATTGTAGCCGACCCAGAAGGATCTATAGTGGCAGATGCAGTCACTAAAGGAAATTATAAATATGAAGGAGGGTCATGGCTTGTTGAAGGTATAGGGGAAGACTTTATACCAACAAATTTAAATTTGGATCTAGTGGATGACGCTATAACGGTTTCTGATAAAGAAGCTTTTGAAGTCCTTCAAACGTTGCTTAAAGAAGAGGGAATTTTAGCTGGATCTTCTACAGGGACTTTAATAAGCGGAGCTATCAAATGGTGCCAAAAACAAGACTCTCATAAGAAAGTTGCTACTTTTGTGTGCGATACAGGTAATAAATATTTATCTAAAGCTTTTAACAAGTCTTGGCTAAAAGACAATGAGTTAATTAAAGAGAAGGAACAAGGTAATTTATCCGATCTTATCAGTAGAAGAGCAGACAGAGGAGAAATGATCAGCATAAAACCTGGGGACACTTTAATGACGGCTTACAACAGAATGAGAGCCTCTGATGTATCTCAATTGCCCGTATTGGAAGAAGAAAAGTTAGTGGGTATAGTTGATGAAGAAGATCTTTTACTGAATGTTTATAAGGATGAAAATCTTTTCTCTAAGTCGATTGATTCAATCATGGTTAGTGATCTAGAAATCTTTGATGTCGATTCAGATGAAAATACACTTTATAAGGTCTTATCTGAAGGCAAAGTGGCAATAATATTCGAAGGGGAAATATTTTTAGGATTTATAACGAAAGTGGATTTAATCAATAGGTATAAAAGTTTATTTAAAGTAAGCTAAAAGTAATGAAAGGTAAGAAAAATACTCAAGGGTTTGCCACTAAAGCGATTCATTCTGGCCAAGAACCAGACCCAACTACTGGAGCTATCATTGGTCCTATTTACACTAGCTCAACCTATGTGCAGGCCAGTCCTGGAGAACATAAAGGTTACGATTACTCCCGTACGGCGAATCCTACTAGAAGAGCCCTTGAAATCTGTATTGCAGACTTAGAAGAAGGAGGGCAAGGATTTGCTTTTTCTTCAGGAATGGCTGCTACCGCTACAGTTTTAGAGATATTAGATTCCGGCGATCACATTATTAGTATGGATGACTTGTATGGAGGTACCTACAGGTTATTCGAGAATGTTAGAAAAAGATCTTCAGGATTAGATTTTTCTTATAGCAATCTAACTTCGTTAGATAATTTAGAGTCTTCTCTAAAACCTAACTCCAAAATGATTTGGGTCGAATCTCCCTCAAACCCTCTCCTCAAAGTTGTGGATCTGAAGAAAGTCAGTGAATTTGGCAAAAAACACAATTTAATAACGGTTTGTGATAATACCTTTTGTTCTTCTTACATCCAGAAGCCTCTCAACCTGGGTTTTGATATGGTGCTTCATTCTGCTACCAAATATCTAAACGGTCATTCCGATGTTATTGGTGGTATTGTTGTGTGTTCTGAAGAGAGAAAGGATTTATCTGAAGAAATGGCTTTTTTATCTAACTCTATAGGTTCAATAATGAGCCCTTTTGATAGTTTTTTAGTACTTAGAAGCCTTAAAACTTTAGCTGTAAGAATGGAAAGGCACTGCGAAAATGCTTTTAAGATAGCTAATTTTCTTGAAGGCCATGAAGCAATTGCAAAGATCTATTATCCAGGTTTAGCCAGTCATCCAAATCATGATGTAGCTAAAAAACAAATGAATGGATATGGAGGAATGATCACCGTGGTTTTAAAAGGTGGATTAAAAAGTGCAACTACTTTTTTAGAAAGAACCAAGTTGTTTGCATTGGCTGAAAGCTTAGGTGGTGTTGAAAGTCTGATTGAACATCCTGCAATAATGACACACGCTTCTGTTCCTTCGGATTTAAGGAAAGAATTAGGGATAGAAGAGGGATTGGTCAGACTATCAGTTGGAATTGAATC
>CAXFFS010000052.1:0-8437 GCA_964002385.1 uncultured Gammaproteobacteria bacterium
TATCTAAGGCAGCAGATATTATGTTAGTAAAAAACCTTGCAATAGAATTTGGCCCTCATAACGTTAGAACTAATGCTATTGCACCAGGTCTTTTCAGAACAGACTTTGCGAAAGCATTGTGGGAGAACCCAGATATACTTAAGCAATCCACCGCAAGTTGCCCTCTAAGAAGAATTGGTGAACCCGATGAGATTGGAGGAGCAGCAGTATTTTTAGCTTCCAGTGCAGGAAGTTTTGTTAATGGTCACACCTTGGTTATTGATGGTGGATCAACTTCATAGGAGAAAGAAATGAATGAAACAGTATTGTTTGAAAAAAAAGAAGGGGTAGCAACAGTCACGCTTAATAGGCCTGATCGACTCAATGCAGTAAACGACGAAATAAGGGCAGGTTTAAGAGAAAAATTAGATGATGCTTGTAAAGATGATGAAGTCAAAGTAATTATTATTACCGGAGCTGGTCGAGGGTTCTGTGCAGGAGCTGATATGGATGGCTTAGCTGCTACTAGTGAGGGAAAGTCCCAGGGTGACCAGAGAGAAGCAGAACAAAGAAATTATGCTGCTAATAATGTGAAAGGCTTTGATGGTGGATTCAGTTATTTCCCGACTCTACCAAAGCCCATTATAGCGGCAATAAATGGGCCAGCAGCAGGTGTAGGGTTCATTATGGCTTTGTATTGTGATATTCGGTTCGCAAAAGAAGGGGCAGTATTTTCAAGTGCCTTTTCAAAAAGAGGCTTAATAGCAGAGTGGGGCGTTGGATGGATATTGCCTAGATTAGTTGGTATTGCCAGAGCTAATGATATTTTATTCTCTTCAAGAAAGTTTTACGCAGATGAAGCAGAAAAGATGGGACTAGTAAATCAAACATTCTCAGAAGAAGATTTTGATAAATCTGTATTTGAATATGCTAAAGAACTAGCTAAGAGTGTTTCTCCAAGATCAGTTAGGATAATGAAAGAGCAGATTTATAACGCTCAAAGGGAAACAATCGAAGAAAATCTTGAGAGCTCAATGAAAGCAATGGTTGAAAGTTTCGATACTGAAGATTTCAAAGAAGGCGTAGCTCATTTTATAGAAAAGAGGGAACCAAACTTTACAGGGAAGTAACTTATGCATGTAAACGATTTTTTAAAGAAAGAGAATAGAGAAGCCCTTGCTGAAGAGCATACGAAGGAAGGGTTATTTGAGTTAACTAAAGAAACCATTAGGGGTAATGAGTACAACGTTTTTGTAAGTGCTCCTCAGACTCTTCAAGATTATTTTCAGTTCGCAACAATACACGGCGAATGGAATTTTCTCGAATATGAAGATGAATCCTACACATACCAAGAAGTGCTTGGAAAAGCTGCGGGCTTGGCACATGTTCTTGTAGAAGAGTACGGAATAAAAAAAGGGGATTCGGTTGCCTTTTCAATGAGAAATTATCCTGAGTGGATGTTTACCTATATGGCGGTAACTTCTATAGGTGCTCTTGCAGTCCCATTAAATTCTTGGTGGCAAGGAGAAGAACTGGACTATGGAATAACTCACAGTGAATCAAAAGTATTTATAGCTGATGATGAAAGGCTTGAAAGATTAAAGGGTTTTACTGAAGAAATACCAAGAATTGCCGTTAGATGTGATGCGTCTAACTATGTTAATAGTAAGAATTTTAATGACATTGTTGAATCAAATGACAGTTTCCCTGCAGTTGAAATAAGTCCTGAAGATGATGCCAGCATAATGTATACCTCAGGTAGCACCGGCTATCCAAAAGGAGTTGTTGCAACCCACAGATCAATTATCAACACACCCGTTTCATGGGCTTTTCTAGCAACTCTTGCTTCTAGTTTAGAGGTAGATGGTGATGCACAAACTTTTCCGCAACCAGAAAAACCATGTACCCTAGCAGCAGTTCCCTTATTCCATGTAACTGGTTCACATTCAAATTTTCTTCTTTCTTTACTTTCAGGAACAAAAATTGTTCTTATGTATAAATGGGATCCAATAAGGGCTTTGGAATTAATTGAAAAACACAAGGTGTCTTCTTTCTCTGGTGTGCCAACAATGTCTGAGGATATTCTACGTGCAACCATAGAAAATCCTGATATAGATGTTTCTAGTTTAGCCATGTTAAATGGTGGTGGTGCAGCAAGGCCACCTGAACAAATAAAAGCCCAAGAAAGAGACCACCCAACTAAAGTTGCTGGCGTGGGGTATGGACTTACGGAAACCAATGCAGCAGGAACTAATGCAAGCGGAAAGCTTCTTTATACAAAACCAAGTACAGCAGGTTTCCCTACGCCACTAATCCATGAAATTAAAATAGTAGATGAAGAGGGAAATGAGCAGGCTACAGGGGATCAAGGAGAAGTTTGTATAAGATCTGCTTCAAATTTTAGGTGCTATTGGAAAAACGAAGAAGCAACTAAAGAATCTTTAAGTTCAGATGGTTGGTTTAGAAGCGGAGATGTTGGTTATGTGGATGAAGATGGCTTTCTTTTTATTAAAGATAGAATTAAAGATATCGTTATTCGTGGCGGAGAAAATATAGCCTGCTTAGAGATAGAAGCAGTAATAGCAGAGCATCCAGCAGTTTCTGAGGCATCTGTATTCGGAGTACCAGATGAGCGCTTGGGCGAGAGTTTAGCTTCTCGAATAGCTTTAAATCCAGGAGAGAAAACCACCGAAGAAGAAATATCCTCTTTCTTGGAAGAGAAGATTGCTAAATTTAAGATACCTTCCTATATGTGGTTTCAAGAAGAAGAACTACCAAGAATTGCTTCAGGGAAAACTGCAAAAAAACAAATGCGAGAAGAGGCAATAAAAGAATTAGGCTTGGAATAAGGTAAGGAAAGATGCAAGTAAAAGATAAAAGAGTAGTAGTAACAGGTGCGGCCAGTGGAATTGGTAAAGCTTTATCAGTAGCTTTTTATAAAGCAGGAGCTCAATCAGTAGTTGCTGTGGATATGAATATTGAAGGTGCTGAAGAAACTGCAAAAGACGTTAATGGAATAGCAGTTGAGGCCAATGTGAGTCAAGAACCGGATATTATCAGAGTCATTGAGAAAGCAAATGAACTGTCAGGTGGGATAGATATATTTTGCTCAAATGCAGGAATTGGGGGAGTGCCTGGCTTTTTGAATGTTAAGAACGAAGACTGGCAAAATATATGGGAAGTAAATGTTATGTCACATATATTTGCTGCAAGAAATGTTCTCCCTCAAATGCTTGATAGAGGTGAGGGTTATTTAATGAGTACAGCTTCAGCAGCAGGGTTATTAACTCAAATCGGCTCCGCAGGATATTCAGTAACCAAGGCTGCTGCTGTTAGTTTTGCTGAATGGTTAAAAATTACTTATGGTTCCAAAGGAATTGGGGTGTCATGTTTATGTCCACAGGCAGTAAAAACCGCAATGACAGCTGGAGGACCTGGCGTAGCAGGAATAGATGGAATGATAGAACCAGAAGAGGCAGCAGAAGATGTATTGGATGCAATTGAAAAAGATAGGTTCTTAGTAACTCCACACGCTGAAGTTCTTGAATACGTTAAAAGAAAAGGAACAGATAGAGATAGGTGGATAAGCGGGATGCAAAGATTGCATGGACGTTTTGAAGAAATGATACCTGATTAAAACTAGTCTTTGCTAAGACTTAAAAAACTTTATTCTTTAATTATCTTTATAAATTTTTATAGTTTTAGAAATTTCTCTCGTTTTATAACCCCTGGCCATGGCTTTGGTATTAAATACTGCCGATATATTTCCATGTGAATCTATGGAAATAATACCTCCTTCTGCACCTGATTCAGTTAACTTATGCACTACAGAATTACTTGCTTCTTCAAGAGAAAGACCAGAATATTCCATTAATTTACAAACATCAGCTGCTGTTAGAAGACGCATAAAATATTCTCCATGACCGGTACCAGAAACAGCACATAGTTCATTTTGGGCCCATGTTCCAGCACCAAGAATAGGGGAGTCACCAACTCTTCCTGTCATTTTATTAGTTCTACCACCTGTTGAGGTTGCAGCTGATAAATTACCATATTGATCTAAGGCTGCTGCACCCACTGTGCCTAGTTTTTTATCTTTTTTGCTTTTCCTTACCCTATTTAAATTTTTTTCTGAATAAAAGTAGGAAGGGTCTACAAGCACCACGCCTACTTCTTTAGCAAACTTTTCTGCACCTTTTCCAATTAACATTACATGTTCTGTTTCTTCCATCACCTTTCTAGCTAAAGCAATAGGGTTTTTTACCTTACTTACTCCAGCTACAGCACCTCCTTTCCCACTTTGTCCATCCATGATGGAAGAATCCATTTCTTGTGTTTCTATCTCTGTGTATACAGAGCCCTTACCAGCATTAAACAAAGGAAGGTCTTCTAAGGTTATTACTGCTGTAGTTACTGCATCTAAACTAGATCCTCCTTGTTCAAGCACTTCATATCCTGCAGCTAGGGCTTGATCAATACCACTTTTATAAGAATTGAGAGTATCTTCATCAAGGCCTGAAAAAGAACCGGCACCTCCGTGTACAATTAAGCCAAAGTTACTCACATCATCATTTGATTCCACTATTCCAATCAATAGTGACAGAAAAGGAATCAGAATTATTTTGATTATCGACCTTTCCATTCAGGAGCTCTTTTTTCTGCAAAAGCAACAGGGCCTTCAACAAAGTCTTCACTCTTTAACAAATCTCCTACGGCAGAATAGTTTCCATTTTGCATTGATTTTTCAAGGTCTGACTCGTCCAAACTTTGATAGGCAACCTGTTTGGTAGCTCTTATAGACATTGGTGAACAAGCTTCGATATCTTTAGCCCACTTTCTTGCGGTATCCATTAAATCAGCTTGTGTCACCACTTCATTAACAATGCCTAATTCTTTAGCTTCTTGAGCCCCAACATGCCTACCTGTGAGCATCATACCCATAGCATTTTTCATGCCAATTTGTCTTGGTAATCTTTGCATTCCTCCAGCAAGAGCTGCGAGACCTACTTTTGGTTCAGGGAGGGCAAAGCGAGCGTTATCTGAAGCAATTATTAAGTCACAAGCTAAAGCTATTTCAAAACCACCACCCATAGAAACACCATTTACAGCAGCGATGATTGGTTTATTTAAATCAAATCTACTGGTCAAACCTGCAAAACCTGTAGAAGGCATACCAGATCTATCCCCTCCGGATGCTTGATATTTAAGATCGTTTCCTGCTGAAAAAGCTCTATCTCCAGCTCCCGTTACAATTCCAACCCAAAGAGCATCATCTTGTGCAAATTCATTCCATACCTCATCAAATTCAGCATGAGAGGGGGGATGAAGGGCATTCATCACATCAGGTCTGTTAATAGTAACCTCAAGGATATGACCATTTATATCTGTTGTTAAAAATTCATAATCTGATCTCATTATCTTCTCCTCTTTAAAAGAATTAAGAATATCAGTCTATTGGTTTATAGTCATGCCTTCTGAATAAAGAAAGAATATGAAAATAGGTATTCTCCTAACTGATCATGTCATGGATGAGCTTAAAGCTAAACATGGCGATATGGATGATTTTTACAAATATATTTTTAATAAAGTTGACCCTACTATTAAATTAGAAATCTTTGATGTAGTTGAAGGAATTTATCCCAAGGATATAGAAGAATGTCAGGGTTACCTTATAACTGGAAGTAGATTTAGCGTATACGATGAAGTTGATTGGATTAAAAGATTAAAAAGATTTGTTCTAGAACTTGATCAACTCAAGAAGCCTTTAATTGGTGTCTGTTTTGGTCATCAGTTAATAGCTCAAGTTTTAGGCGGGGAAGCAAAAGTAGCCGAGTCTGGCTGGACAGTGGGTAATCAAACTTATGATTTAATAGAAGATATACCCTGGCTAAAAGAAGATATTACTTTATTTACACTGCTCCATAGTCACAAGGACCAAGTTAGTAAGCTTCCTGATAATGCTACTTTGATTGCTTCTACTGAAAAAGTACCTATAGCTATGTTCGGTGTGGGTGACCATATATTTTCACACCAAGGGCATCCTGAGTTCAAGCCAGAATATGTACATGATGTTGCTACAATAAGGAAAGAGGTACTAGGGGATGAGGTGTATCTTGCAGCTGTAGAAAATCTTAAAAATAAAGTACCTGATAATGAAATGATTGCTAAATGTTGGGTTGATTTCTTTAGGAGAAAGAATTAATGCGGAGGTGTTGTGTTATCTATTGTTATTCTTTCCATTCTTCTTAATTGAGGCCAGTAATCATTATCTGGTTTATGAATAATTGATCGATTATCCCAAAAAGCGATGGAGTTGATCTCCCAAGAAAATCTGCATTGATATTTCTCTTTTTTTATATGGTCACAAAGAAAATCAAGTAATTCAGATGATTCCGAATCAGTTAAGGATTTAATTTTTAAAGTAAACAGGCCGTTAACATAAATAAGTTTTTTACCAGTTACTGGATGTGTACAGATTACGGGGTGCTCAACCGGAGGATTATCTATTAAAGCTTGAGCTAGTTTTTCTCTGCCATACGGTTCCGCCAAGCTTTCTTTAAAGCCATATTCAAAACTATGTATTGCAGTCATTTTTTCTAAAGACCTTTTCAAATCTTCAGGTAAATCACTGTATGCAGCTGATAAACTTGCGAAGAGCGTATCGCCACCTTTTTCTGGGATTATTTTTCCCAGCAGGATGCTCCCTAAGGGTGGAATTTTTTTGAAGGTCATGTCCGTATGCCATTTCTCTATTTTTGATGGATTCTTTTCATCATTTTCCAAGATAGTTATTTCAGGAAAACCTTCAATAGTTGGATAAACAGGATGACTTTGTAATTGACCAAAGTTTAAAGCAAAAGCTCTGTGTTGTTCTGGAGTAATATCTTGATTTCTAAAAAATATGACTTCATTTTCAGCTAAGGCTTTAGCAATAAAACCAGTTAGACTTTCATCTAAAGGTTCTCTCAGGTCTATTTCCTGAATAGTGGCTCCTAGTGCAGAGTCCTCTTTCATTATTTTTGCCATATCTTTACACTCACATTCTAAAATGAATATCTAAAAGGAAGAAATATTTATATTCATTTAAACTTATTATTAATTTGAATATCTTAAGATGTTTACATGAAAAAAATTGTTAAAAATTTTTTACTCCTATTTATTAGCTCTTTAATTTTAATAGATTGTGGGGGCGGAGGAGGAAGCTCGAGTTCTGAAGAACCTCCTATAGTTCAATTACCAAACTTTAATGTGAATACTTGGCCTGGAAGTATTTGGCAAGTAGCTGATCCAGCAAGGGCAAATATGGACAACTCCAAGCTACAACAAGCACTAGATTATGCTTTTGTAGAAAATAGAAATACACAAGCTGTAGTAGTTATAAGACATGGTGTAATTGTGGCTGAGAAATATTCAGATGATAAAAACAGATTTAGCCTGGCAACAAGCTGGTCCACCGCGAAAAGCTTCACTAGTGCTCTGATAGGTATGGTTATTGATCAAGGACTTATCAGCTCTGTAGATGATAAAGCTTGTTTATACTTAAGTGATTGGGATTGTGATGAAGTGGTATGTTTAAGCCTAGATTGCCCTAAACTTAGATCAGAAATATCCATTAGAGATTTGTTGGAAATGCGATCTGGTTTAGAAGACGAAAGTGTTGGTGGCTTAAGTATTTATTCTTCTGTTGATGACCAATTATTTTTTGCTTTAAATAGATTGGCTGTAAAAACAAGAGGAACAGAATTTCTTTACTCGAATTCAGATTCAATGATTTTATCTGGCATTCTTGAAACCGCAACAGGTATGACAGTAAAAGAATTAGCAGAGAGAGATCTTTTTTCTACTATTGGTATGACAGGTGACTGGTGGTCAGACAAGGAAGGGCATACCATGACTTATTGCTGTATAGATGCTACATCTAGAGACTTTGCAAGATTTGGGCTTCTTTTTGCAAGAAATGGAATGTGGGAAGACACCCAAGTGATTACTCAAGAATGGGTAAATGAATCAACATCTCCTGCAGAGGGTTTAAGTTATTACGGACTTCATTGGTGGGTTTATCCTGCAACTAATTTTTTTGCTGCTCAAGGGCTTCATACCAATGATATTTGGATCAATCAATCTTTAGATTTAGTGGTTGTTAGAAACAGTGACTTTACTAGATATGGCACAGACAGCATTAGAACTGGGTCTAATATTCATAGTACCAACCCCCCTGACTCTTGGAATAACACTGAGTTTCTTACTTTTATCACTGAATCAATTAATCAATAGTTACTGCCCATAAATAAAACTTGATGAAAAGAAAGTTTAAGGAACTTAAAATACAACAATGAAAAAAGGAATTACTTTCGGGGCTTTTGATTTATTTCATGCTGGACATGTTCTTATGCTAGAAGAAGCTAAAACTGTTTGCGATTACTTAATTGTCTGTATTCAGAGCGATCCTTCGTTAGAT
>CAXFFS010000053.1:0-8434 GCA_964002385.1 uncultured Gammaproteobacteria bacterium
GATATTGAGAATCTCTTATGGCTGATTTATCAAGATCATTAATACTTAAAAGATTACTTGCTCCCAAATAAGTACACATTGTCCTTTCGGCATCTGGGGTAACCATTATTACACTCTGGCCAGTAGATAAGTCAGATTCTAAGACTTTGTTAGAATGGATAACATTATTTTTTTCAAGATCTTCTAGATAGAAAATTCCAAGATCATCGTTTTTTACCCTACAACTAAAATGGCATTTTGACCCAAAATTTGAAGCCGCTACTATGGAATTAGTTGCCGCTCCTCCACAACTTAGTTTTGAATTCCCATACTGTGCCATGAGTAACTTAATTAAGTTTGATTGTTCTTCAGCCTCTATTAATGTCATAGAGCCCTTTGGAATTGACATTTTTTCTAACTTAGAAACAAAATCTTCTTCTATGCTAAATTGAACATCGACTATGGCATTACCTAGAGAAGAGATGTCTAATTTCATTTTAAAAACTCCTTATCTTGGAACGGGTAAAAACTTGAATAGGACTATAACTGACAAAAAAGAAAAATAATGAAACTTTCGCTAAAACTAATTACTTATTTAAGTTTAATTATCTTTCTAATTATTAGCATTGCTTATGTATCAATACTCGATTCTAAAGTTGTTAATAAATTGGATGGCGTTTTATGGACAGTTCCCGCAAAAGTATATGCCAGGCCCCTTGAATTAGCTGAAGGAGGAAAGATCAATGTAGATGTTTTAAAAAAGGAATTGGAAATACTCTCGTATGAACTAACAAAAGGTATCCCAGATACTCCTGGGGAGTTCTCCCAAAGTCAGCAGTCTGTAAATATATTCATTAGAGGTTTTGGATCTCAGGAACCAGGTCTGTATAGATTGAAGATTGAGAATGACAAAATTGATTCTATAAAAAGGAAAGATGGTATTTCTATAGACCTGATTCAACTAGAACCACTTTCGATAGGAGGAATGTTTCCCTCTCATCTGCAAGACAGAATATTGTTGAATTTCTCGCAAGTGCCAAAAGATTTAGAAGAAATGATCTTAGTTGTAGAAGATAGAAATTTTTATAGTCACAAGGGGATATCACTTAAGTCCATCATGAGGGCTTTTATCAAGAATACTAAAGCTCTGGGTATAGAGGAGGGAGGAAGCACGATCACTCAACAATTAGCCAAAAGCTTATTTTTTTCTCCTGAACAAACAATAAGGAGGAAGATCAAAGAAGCTATTGCTGCTCTGTTGATAGAGATGCATTATTCAAAACAAGAAATTCTTCTGGCTTATATAAATGATGTTTTTATAGCGCAATCTGGAAGACGAGCAATTCATGGTTTTGGTTTAGCATCACAATTCTTTTTTGGAACTGACTTAAAAAATTTAAGCTTGGATCAAAAAGCCCTATTAGTTGGCATGTTAAAAGGCCCTTCTCTTTATAGTCCAATAAATAATCCTGACAGAGCTAAAACTAGAAGGGATTTGGTTTTATCCTTAATAAAGAATGATTCTCTTATAACTGAAGAAGAGTATCTGGATTTAAAGGGAAAATCCCTTAAGGTGATACCACCTTCCTTTAAAAGCTTATCAAAATATCCTGCCTTCAATGACATAGTCATTTTAGACCTAAGAAAGAATTTTGATGACAGTGATTTGAGAACTAAAGGATTAAAAATCATTACAAATTTAGACCCTGTTGTACAAGACTATCTTGAGGAGAGCATCAAAGACACTAAGCTTAAACTTAAAAGGAGATATGGCAGTCAACTTAATGGGTTAGAAGGGGCAGGAATAGTTATAGATTCATTTAGCGGAGAAGTTGTAGCGGCCATAGGGAGTACGAAACCTAATAATTACGGGTTTAATAGGGCCATTAATGCTGTTAGACCAATCGGATCTCTAGTTAAGCCATTCATATACTTATCGGCTTTGCAGCATTACACTAAATATAATCTTTCTACTTTGCTGGATGACTCAAAGTTATCAGTTTCTTTACCTGGAAGTAAGCTGTGGGAACCCAATAATTTTGATAAAAAATTTCATGGTAATGTCCCATTACATGTGGCTTTATCCGAGTCTTATAACGTTGCTACAACAAGACTGGGAATGGATTTGGGGTATTCTGTTGTGCAAGAAACTTTTACTAAGTTAGGTATTGAAAAGAAAATACCCAAGTACCCTTCAATTTTTGTGGGATCTTTTGAAATGACTCCTTTAGAGGCTATTCAAGCTTACCAAACAATTGCTTCAGAAGGCTTTTACTCGCCTCTGAATTCTATTCGGACAGTTGAGAGTTCTGGAGATGTATTATCTTTGTCTTATCCTTACAAGGTAGAACAAAGATTTAGGCCAGAACCAATCTACCTTTTAAAGTTTGTACTAAAGCAAACTTTTATAAGTGGAACTGCCAGAGGCTTTTCCTCGCGAGTTATTGAAAAATGGAAAACAGGAGGTAAAACCGGAACATCAGATGACCAAAGAGACAGTTGGTTTGTGGGCTACGCCGGCAATTATTTGATGGTCGTATGGTTGGGTTTTGACGATAACAGAAAGTCTCCCCTAACCGGTAGGACGGGAGCTCTACAAGTCTGGAAAAACTTTATGAGTAGATTAGATCCAATAGCTTATGAGGTCAGGAAGCCTTCAAGAATAAGATACGAATGGGTAGATGCAAAAGATGGACTTTTAAGTGGGGAGAGGTGCAAGGGGTCAATTCTTATACCTTTTGTAGAAGGTACTGAGCCTGAAATGATTCCTCAAAACAGAAAGAAATGTAGAATTAGTGAAGAGTCTTATACCACAAAGGTTCTTAATAAGATAAAAGAGGCTATAGAAGTAAAGTGAAGATAAATTTTAATACCTATTTAGGTGCACTGATCTTAATGTCTCTATTTTTAGGCTGTACTTCTTCACCTAAAAAGGAAACAAATTTTTATGACTTGGAAGTAGAAAAATTCTCTTCGTCCGTAAAATTACTCTTAACTGATTTAGAATTTTTAAAAAAAGAAATTCTTAAAGTTAATGCCAATAAACCTTCAGTTCAAAGGATTTTGATTGAAGCAGATGATAAGTGGATGAAAGAAGATTTAAAAAAAGCTAGTTCTGCTTTAGAAAGGGGATTAAGAATTGCAAAAGACGAAAGTGCCCTTTACTTACGATTGGCTCATGTAAGGTTAGAGCAGGGGTTGATAAAAGAGTCTTCTGCTTTTGCAGAAAGAGGTCTACTAAATAAAAATGCTTCTTCCTGGGAACTTCTGCTTCTGAAAATATATTCTGCTCAAAAATAACCTGTATCAGTACTGTAACTTAAGGTTTAATTTTGAATAAAATACAAGATTAAATTAAAATTCAGTCATGGTAGAAACATTTAATCCATCAACTTTAAACCTTACTGAGGGTGCAGTTAACAAAATACACTCTCTTTCTGATTCAGATAAGAGTAAAGAAATTAATTTAAGGGTCTATGTAACTGGAGGTGGTTGTTCCGGATTTCAGTATGGTTTTTCCTTTGACCAAGAAGTTGATGAAGAAGATACCTGCGTTTCAAGGGATGGGGCAAACCTGGTTATTGACCCCCTAAGTCTTCAGTACCTAGCTGGGTCAACTATAGATTACACTGAGGATCTATCAGGATCTAAGTTTATAGTAAAAAATCCAAATGCCACTACAACCTGTGGCTGTGGAGAATCTTTTTCTATTTAACTTGCTTCCCAGACTTCTCCAAGTAAAACCCTTCCCCGACTTCCTGTTATCTTAGTGAGGTCAAATTTTTTTCTGTCTAATCTTTGTTTGGCTAACCATGCAAAACAACTGGCCTCTAGGAAGTCAGGATCAATCCCAAGTAAGGAAGTAGAAAAAATATTGTTCTCGATTATTCCTTCTAATCTGTTAATCAGAAAGGTATTGTGAATTCCTCCACCGCAAATATAGATTTTCTTCTTTTGTGCTTTTAAATTTTTTAGTTCTTTAAAAATAACTTGGGCTGTTAATTCAGTTAAAGTAGCCTGAATGTCTTCTGGAGAAAAAATGCTCTTACAGTTAGAAACATTTTGTTTAATCCAGCTTAGATTGAAATAATCAGTTCCAGTACTCTTTGGGGGTTGTTCCCTGAAGAAAGGATCTCTAAGCATAACTTCTAATAGTTTTGGAATAATCTTTCCAGATGAAGCCCAAGAACCTTTTTCATCAAATTCTCCCTTACTGTTACTTCTATTCCATGCATCTATAAGACAATTGCCTGGCCCACAGTCATAAGCGATTATGTCTTCATTGAGGTTATTTAAGTAAGTTAAGTTACATATACCTCCTATATTTATTATTACACCCTCAGAAAGTTTATCTTTTTTAAAAATAAACTTATGGAAAAGAGGGGCAAGTGGAGCTCCTTGGCCGCCGGCCTGTATATCAGCTGTTCTAAAATCAGCTACAGTTTTTATTTTGGTTACTCTTGTTATCTCTTCTGGCTTTCCTATTTGAAGAGAGTACGGCTTGATGGTATTTGGTGCATGTTTTATGGTTTGTCCATGGCTACCAATAGCAGATATATCTGTATTATTTAGGGAAGCTTTCTGTATCAATCGATTAGCTGCTTTACCAAAAGCCTTTCCCAGTTCAACATCTAATTCTTCAATCTCAACATTAGAAATATCAGCAGAGTTAACTGCTTCAAAAATTCTTTTTTTTAAGTCTTTTTTAATTAATGATGAGCTACTTTCAAGGAGTTCAAAACTTCCTCTATCAATATTAACTAATGCAGAGTCAATGGAATCGACACTTGTCCCTGACATCAAGCCTATGAAAAGGTTTTCCATAAAAGCAGTTATATATTAAAAACTTAAATTTTGATATTTCTTTAAATCAGCAAGTAT
Organism: uncultured Gammaproteobacteria bacterium; assembly: GCA_964002385.1. Classification (GTDB taxonomy): domain Bacteria; phylum Pseudomonadota; class Gammaproteobacteria; order Magnimaribacterales; family Magnimaribacteraceae; genus AEGEAN-183. The sequence goes on from CAXFFS010000053.1 coordinate 4,861, forward strand.
TTTCTTTGCATGCAGACCATAGCTGTCTTTATCATTTTCGTGAATTGGTTTTGCATTAGGCAATTTAACTGTTAAAGGGTTGGTATGTTTCCCATTAACTCTAAATTCATAATGAAGATGATCTCCAGTTGCTGTTCCAGTTCTGCCCACGTACCCTATGGTCTCTGATTGATTTACTTTTTTCCCTACCTTAATTTTTGAATGAAATTTGTTTAAATGAGCATATCGGGTTGAGTAATCTTCCGTATGCTTTATTTCAACCAAATTTCCATAGCCTCCCTTTTTACCAACAAATACAACTGTTCCATCTCCAGTAGTTCTAACAGGCGTTCCTCTCGAAGCTGCATAATCAACTCCTGTATGAGCTCTAATCTTATGCAGTATGGGATGTCGTCTTTTTAGATTATAACTAGAACTAATGTAACTAAATTTCACTGGAGATCTCAAAAAAGCTTTCTTAACATTTCTACCTTCAAGTGAAAAATACTCAGAAAATCCATTTTGTAATTTATATCTTATGGCTGTATGTGTTCTGTCCCGATTTATAAATTCTGCTATAAGGATGTCTCCATCTAATTTTTTTTCTCCATTAACAAACACTTCTTCATAAATGAGGCTATACGAGTCTCCTGGTCTGATGTCATGTACAAAATCAATGTCCCATCCAAAGATATAAACTAAATCCATTATCACACTATCTGGTAATCCTTCCTTCAGCCCATCCACATACAACGAGTTGTTTATTTCGATATTCTTAAAGACTCTATACTTTTCTGTATTTAGTTCGTATTCCTCAATTTCATAAACTTCTCCACTTTTTTCTGCCCTAACCCCAGATTTAAAATCTTTTATGTAATTGAGAGAAATGACTATATTGGAATCATTTATTCCAACTTCTAAAGTTTTACCTATCTTAATCTGTGCTAATAAGTTACTTCTATCTGAGTTAACTAAAGTGACAATGTTTTTCTCTTCTATCCCCAATCTTTTTAAAATAGAAAAAAGTGAATCGTTCCTTTTTATTTCTGCTCTTTTTAATTTGATAAAGTTAAAAGTTTCAGCTTCAACAGCAGAATCAAGGTCTAGTTCCTCCATAGATATCTGGCTAAACAAGGCTTCTTTAGGCGAATTAGAATCAATCTTTATGCTGGAAAAAATGGTCATTGAAATAAGAAAAATAATACCTACCAAGAGTAGATATAAGTGTCTTCTTGGATAACTAGAGAAAATAAGTTTTATCTGTTTTAAGATTTTTCTTAACATAAGGCCAGAAAAACATTTAATACTAACGAATATTGGATGCGTTCGTCCAAGATTAATTTATTCAACTAAGCTTATAATATACATAGAAGATGAAAGATTCTGAGTTAGCACTATTATTAAGAGGGGTTGAAGAGGTTATCCCAAAAGAGGAGTTTCATAAGAAATTAGATAAGAAAAGGCCTCTAAGAATTAAATTAGGATTTGACCCTACTGCACCTGATCTTCATCTCGGGCACACAGTAATCTTAAATAAACTTAAGCTTTTTCAAGACCTAGGCCATCAAGTAATTTTCTTAATAGGAGACTTTACCGGGTTGGTAGGAGATCCCTCTGGTGTCAATGAAACTCGCCCAGTCTTATCTGAGAAAGAGATTAAGAAAAATGCTAAGACATACGAAAGACAGGTATTCAAGATTCTTGATAAGAAGAAAACTGAAATTAGATTCAACTCTGAATGGATGAATAAATTTTCACCTGAAGAATTCATTAGACTATCTTCTGTTCAAACTGTTGCCAGAATGCTTGAAAGGGATGACTTTCATAAAAGATATACTTCTCAAAAGCCTATCTCAATTCATGAATTTCTTTATCCTCTCCTTCAAGGATATGACTCAGTGGCGTTGAATTCAGATGTGGAGCTTGGAGGAACAGACCAGAAGTTTAATCTACTCTTAGGCAGAGAAGTACAAAAATTCTATGGAAAAGAACCCCAAGTAATTTTCACTTTACCTTTATTGGAAGGTCTTGATGGAGATAAAAAAATGTCAAAGTCTTTAGGAAATTATATAGCCATAGAAGACAGCCAAAATGAAATTTTTGGCAAAATTATGTCAATTTCAGATGAGTTGATGTGGAGGTACTTTGAACTACTTAGCTTTAAGAAACAGGAAGAAATTAATAAATTAAAAAAATCCCAAAAAGAAGGTCTAAACCCTAGAGATATTAAGTTTTTATTAGCTGAAGAAATAGTAGATAGATTTCATGGAGAAGGGTCAGGAAACAAAGCTAGAGAAGAATTTAAATCAAGATTTCAGCAAGGAAATAGTCCATCTGAGATAAAAGAAATAGAGATAAAATTAATGGAAAAAGATATTTCTTTACCAAAAATCCTTAAAGAAGCTGGAATGGTTTCAAGTACTTCCGAAGCATTGAGGTTGATTAAACAAGGAGGAGTTAGGATAGAAGGCGAAAAAATACTTGATTCAAAATATAAAATTAATCAAAATTCGTCTCTTTTATATCAGGTTGGAAAAAGAAAATTTTTTAGAATCAAAATACCCTAAAAAATAGCTTTCTATAAGGTTTTATTGTTGTATACTGCGGCTCCCTTTGTATTGAAAAGGGGAGTTTTTTAAAATTATTAAAGCAAGTAATTCGTGTGGGCGCCTGTTTTAGGCGCACTTACCAACCAGTTAATATTTCTTAACTAGTTTAAGTTTTTTTTTCTGGTTTTTTTGTGTCTGTAAAGACACATTTTTCAATTAAATTGAAGAGTTTGATCATGGCTCAGATTGAACGCTGGCGGTAGGTTTTAAACATGCAAGTCGAGCGGTAACAGACATTTTGATTCAGCTTGCTGAATCTCGTGCTGACGAGCGGCGAACGGGTGAGTAACACGTAGGAATCTACCCAGTAGCGGGGGATAGCCCGAGGAAACTCGGATTAATACCGCATACGCCCTACGGGGGAAAGGGGGCATCTTTGATGCTCTCACTATTGGATGAGCCTGCGTAAGATTAGCTTGTTGGTAGGGTAAAGGCCTACCAAGGCGACGATCTTTAGCTGGTCTGAGAGGACGATCAGCCACATTGGGACTGAGACACGGCCCAGACGTCTACGGACGGCAGCAGTTAAGAATATTGGACAATGAGGGAAACCTTGATCCAGCCATACCGCGTGTGTGAAGAAGGCCTTAGGGTTGTAAAGCACTTTAAGCGAAGAAGAAGAAAAGTAAATTAATACCTTACTTTTTTGACGTTACTCGCAGAATAAGTACCGGCTAACTCCGTGCCAGCAGCCGCGGTAATACGGAGGGTACAAGCGTTAATCGGAATTACTGGGCGTAAAGCGCGCGTAGGCGGTTAAGTAAGTTGGATGTGAAAGCCCTGGGCTCAACCTAGGAACTGCATTCAAAACTATTTAACTAGAGTGCGAGAGAGGAGAGTAGAATTTCTGGTGTAGCGGTGAAATGCGTAGATATCAGAAGGAATACCAATGGCGAAGGCAGCTCTCTGGATCGTCACTGACGCTAAGGTGCGAAAGCGTGGGTAGCAAACAGGATTAGATACCCTGGTAGTCCACGCCGTAAACG
>CAXFFS010000054.1:0-8421 GCA_964002385.1 uncultured Gammaproteobacteria bacterium
CAATGTGGTGACGCTTACGCATTAGATCCCGTGTCATTAGACACATTAGGTACAGTTGATCTTGAGTCTAAAGGTGCCAGATTGATGTCTGCTCATTGTATGAATGACGAAGCAACTGGAGACTTACTCTTCTTTGATTACGCAGTGAATCCACCCTATATGACTTATGGGGTAATGAATAAAAATTCTGAATTAGTAAACTTCACTCCAATAGAATTACCAGGTGCTCGACTACCTCACTCCATGGCCTTCACCCCAAATTATTCCATATTGATGGATTTACCCATGTTTTGGGATCCCTTGCTACTAGAAAAAGATATTCATAAAGTAACTTTTTATCCTGAAATGCAAAGCAGATTCGGGATTTTAAAAAGAATGTCTTCAGGAGAAACCATAAGATGGTTCGATGCTGACCCCTGTTATATTTATCACATCATAAATTCTTGGGAAGAAGGAGAGGAGGTGATTTTAGATGTTTGCAGGATGTCGACCCCCGTGCCTTCAAAAGAAGTAAGACAAAGACTTTCTGGGCCCTATGGCGCTATGTTAGCGTGGTTAAAGTTAGATGCTTGTTATCACAGGTACCGATTTAATTTAACAACAGGAGAAACTAAGGAAGAAAGAATAGAAGATCTGTTAAGTGAGTTCCCTGTTATTAATAATAGATATGGCGGTCTTAGTTCTAAGTACAGTTATCACGTTACTTTGGCAGATACTGATGTAATTTTATTTGATGGGATTATAAAGATGGACAGTGCTACAGGGACTAGGCAGCGATACAATTTCCCAGAAGGATGTTATGGAAGTGAACTGCAGTTTGCCCCCAGGGATAATTCAAAAGCAGAAGACGATGGTTACCTTATTTCATTTGTAACTAATACTGAAAGTGGCAAAGGAGAAATTCAAATATTTCCTGCTGAGGATTTATCAAAAGGGCCTCTGTGTAGATTAATAGTTCCTCAACAGATTCCCCCAGGATTTCATAGTAGTTTTGTTTTACCAGAAAATTTATAAGGAACCTTATGGAGAAGAAATTAATTCAATTTTCTTTGCTAACCTTTATTGCTTTTCTTTTTACCGAGATAGCTTTAAGTGATGATCAAATACCTACTGAAGTTTTTGGAAGCCCGCCTTTAATAAGCAACGTAAAAATTTCTCCAAGCGGAGAAAAAATTGCTGTATATGCGACTCTTAAAAATGGGGATTCCGCCATTTTAGTTAGAGATCTTACAAAAAACGAACCCTACAAAAGTATAGCTTCTTCCGATAATAAATCTCTCAAGCTTTTATCCTTCAATTGGTTCGATGACGAAATAATTCTGGCTAGAGCCTGGTTAGCTCAGGATGTCTACAATACTAAATTAGACTACTATCGACTCCTGAGAGTGAATGTGGACGGCAGTGGATTTAAGCCTCTTTTTAAGAAAAGACACTTTAAAGACTTACCACTCAGGTGGGAAGAATTTGACCAAACACGAATTATAGATTGGCTTCCTGATGACGAAGATAATATTCTAGTTCAGCTCAGAATGTCTAATGCCAGGTCTCCAGATGTCATTAAGCTTAATGTAAAGGAGAACTCAATTAAAACGGTAAAAAAAGGTGTAGCTGGAGTTGGTTCATGGATGACGGATGAGGATGGAAGGGTAAGAATAGGACAGACTTATGATAGAGATAGGAGTACAGGTTCTATCATTTTTCAAAGAGAAGGGTCAACAAAATGGCGAACTGTATGGGATTACAGTTCATTTGGTGAGGATGCTATTTCCGTTCTAGGATTTGGAGAGGCTCCTAATAAAGTTTGGTATGAAGCTTATAAGGACGGAAGGCTAGCAGTATTTTCAGCTGATATAAGTAAACAGAATATTGAACCTGAGTTGGTTTACTCTCACCCCAAAAGAGACGTAGAAACTTACCTTCGATACAGAAAAGATAAAAAAGATCCCATAGGAATAGGCTTCAGAGATGAAAATTTTCATCATGTCACCTGGGATAAAGAAGAAGCAGATTTTGAAAAAAGTATATATGCGTTATTTCCTGATAAAGAAGTCTATTTTGGAGGAACCAGTGATGATAGAAATCGATATATTATTTTCGTAGAGAACAGCAGTACTGCAGGTTCTTTTTATCTGGGAGATAAAAAACTAGGAACACTAGATTTAGTTGCCCACTCTTATCCAGCATTAGCTAATAAAGTACTTCCAGCTAAGAAAGCACTTTTTTATAAGGCCAGAGACGGTCTAGACATTGAAGCTTTTTTAACTTTGCCTGAAGGCAAGAATAAGAAATTGCCTACCATTATTTTCCCTCATGGAGGACCTATTGCGGCAGATGGCGAGAAAGGGTTTGATTATTGGACCTCCTTTTTTGCCAATAGGGGCTACGCTGTGGTTCAGATGAATTTTCGAGGTTCAACTGGGTATGGTTTAAATTTTCTGAAAGCTGGACTTGGACAATGGGGCGGACAAATGCAAGAAGACGTGGAAGATGCAACTTACTGGGCAATTAAAGAAGGAATTGCAGACCCTGACAGAATATGTATTGTCGGAGGAAGCTATGGCGGTTATGCAGCTTTAATGGGTGCCGCAACTTCTGATCTATTCCAATGCTCTGTCAGCTTTGCTGGAGTAAGTGACCTACTTTATTTATATGATGGAACTAGAAGATTTGGTCAAGAGACTATAAGAGCAATGCTAGGTGATAAAAGTAGATCAGAACTAAGAGAAATTTCACCAGTTTACTTAGCAGATAAAATTAAAATTCCTGTATTACTGGTGCAAGGTGATGATGATTCACGTGTGCTTCTTAAGCACGGCGAGGCAATGAGAGATGCCATGGAAGAAGCAGGTGTTGACTACATATATATTCAACAAGAAGACAGCGATCACTTTTTAACTTTAAAAAAGAACAGGTTGCAGTTTTTTGAAGAAACTGAAAAATTTCTTCAAAAACATATTGGAAATTAATCTAAATTTTTAATTTCCTTTGCTAACCAGCCCCTTAAAGGCATTTCAATTTGATCTATAGATTTATATCTTTTCATGTCTGTGGTTAAATTTTCAAGTGCCTGATTAAAATCAGTTAATAGAGATAGATCTTTCTTTATTGATAAGAGTGGATTTACATGAACCCTAATAGTGAAAACAATTGCTCCTGTTTCAGGAAGCCTTCTAATTGTTTGTCTTTCAACTCTTATAAAAAGCCTGTCACCAGCGTTATCTTCAGTTATAGTCTTGCTTCTCTCAATTCGTGATTTACTTCTAGCTGGCTGAAAAAGTTTAGAATCTTCGTAGACAGACCAGTTAAACCTTTGAAATATCCTCTCCATAGGCAAGTTGTTAAATAAGTTGTTGACCCTTGAACCAATTTTTTTTTCATAAGTAGGGACATGAACATGAAGTCCAATTAAAGAACTTTTAAACTTTTCTTGTAGAGACCAATTTGAAGGTGCGCATAAGGAAGCAGCGCCAAGAAAATATTCTTCTCCCCTTGGAAGCATCAATACTAAGTCTTCTTGAACCATTAAAGAGGCACTCTTTAAGGGCAAGGACTCAGCAACCGAAGTAATTTTGTGATCTGGATGATATTGTTCTAGATGAGACTTTAGTACACTTAATAATTCAACTTGAGATTCAAAAGATTCTTTTACTTCTTGGTGTATATCATTGAAATGAGAATTATAAAGTTCCTTTTTAAGCTCTATTTCAGAATTGAAAAGATCATCTATTTCTAACCAATCAGATTCTTTGATTGGTTCTAAACCAACTTTTACACCCCCCTCACCATTTTTGTACGGAGTGTGAATAGGTAATCTCAAAACTCGTCTAAACCTCTTTTTTCCAAGAGAGGTTCAATTTTAGGCTCAGAGCCTCTATATCTAACATATTGAGTCATTAAGTCATCAGTATTACCGGCGGAATACACATATTTTTTTAGTTTATCTGCAGTTTCTTTATCGAAGATTCCTTTTTGTTTAAAGGGTTCAAAAGCATCAGCCTCTAGCACTTCAGTCCAAAGATAACTGTAGTAACCCATTGAATAGCCTCCGGCAAAGATATGAGCAAAGTAAGTGCTTCTATATCTACTAGTTATTTCTGGAATAAGGCCCAGTTCATCTAGAGTTTTCTTTTCAAAGACATTGGCATCCTCTACTTGATCATCAAGTGTGTGCCAAGCCATGTCTAAATAAGAAGCAGCAACGTATTCTGTTGTAGCAAAGCCTTGATTAAATTTAGAAGCCTTAGAAATTTTTTCCAGAAGTTCAAGAGGTATAGGTTCATTAGTTTCGTGATGCTTTGCATACTCAGCTATCACTTCTGGTTCTCTGGCCCAGTTCTCCATCATTTGAGAAGGAAATTCCACATAGTCTCTGGTTACTCTGGTTCCAGACAAACTTGGATAAGTTGCATCTGATAATAAGCCATGAAGAGCATGTCCAAATTCATGGAAGAGGGTAGTTACTTGTTCAAAAGACAAGAGGGAAAATCCATCTTCATTGGGTGGAGGAAAGTTACAAGTATTCATCACCAGAGGTATCTTCACACCATCAAACTTACTTTGAGTCCCGAAAGTATTCATCCAAGCTCCACCACCCTTATTAGATCTAATCGTATAATCCGTATAAAAGATGCCTATAACATTGCTATCCAAATCTTTTACTTCAAAGGTTCTGATGTTGTCTCGATACTTTGGTAAATCAAATCTTTCATGGAAAGTTATATCAAATAACTTAGTGGCAACGTCAAACGCACCTTGGAGTACTTTGGTTTCACTAAAGTAGGGTTTAATTTCTTCTTCAGAAAAATCGTATTTTAACTGCCTTATTTTTTCTGAATAATGCCACCAATCCCAAGCTGCCAATTTAAAATTTCCTCCTTCTTGTTGAATTAATTCCTGCATTTCTTCAGCTTCAATTTTTGCTCTTGCCAAGCCGGGCTTCCAGACTTGATCCAATAAGTCCTTTACTCGACCGGTATTTTTGGCCATGGTGTCTTCAAGCACAAAATCAGCATGAGTTTTATAGCCTAATATATTTGATCTTTGTAGACGTAGATCTGCCATTTTGATGGCGAGATCTTTATTATCCTTTTCATTGTCGTTATCTCCTCTTTTGATATAAGAGTTATACAGTTTTTCTCGAAGATCTCTTTGCGTAGAGTAGGTCAAAAAAGGATACATGCTTACCCGTGTTGGTTTGAACATCCATTTACCTGTATGGCCATTTTCTTCTGCTAGATTTGCTGCTTGGTCTCTGAAATCTTCTGGCAAGCCATCCAGTTGCTTTTCATCTTCAACAATTAAACTGAAACCTTCATTCGTTTCTTTTAATAGGTTTTGATCAAACTGAACTGATAGAGAGGATAATTCTTGGTTAATTTGAGTTAGTTTTTCCATAGAGGGTTCATCAAGCTGTACTCCGGATCTAATGAAACCTTTATGGGTCTCTTCAACCAGCCTCTTCTGCTCTGTGTTCAGCCTTAATTCATTTCTTTGTTCAAATACTTCATGGACTCTATTGAAAAGTTTTTTATTGAGCGAAATGGCATCACTATGAGCAGATAATTTAGGAGATATTTCAGCCGCGATAGCATCCATCTCATCATTGGTATTAGAGCTCAACAAATTAAAAAAGACATCCGCTACCTTATTCAAGGTTTTTCCAGTCCTTTCAAGTTCCACAATGGTGTTTTCAAAAGTAGGAGAATTGGGGTTGCCTGTGATGACATCTATTTCGTCAAGTTGCTCTTCCATACCTTGATTGAATGCCGGCATGTAATGGGCTTCTTTTATCTTTTCAAAAGGAGGGATTTGATAAGGAGTGTCATAATCTTCAAAAAATGGGTTCATTGAGTCCTCCGGTGTGTTTGAGCAACTAAAACCAAAAAGGGTAAGTAAAATAAGTGTGCTTAATTTTTTCATATGCTATTAAATACTGTATTTAGATTTTGCAGATAAGTCTACAAGTACTGTTATAAGACGTGAAAACATTTTTTTTAAAAATTAGAAAGGCTACTGGTTGGTCTCTTATTGCTTTGTCTATTCTGTTAATGATCTTAGGGGCTTTAGTTTTAATTCCCTCTTTTGGTGATATTTTCGGTATAACCAGAAATGTTGCTATAGCTGCCGGATTATATGCAGTAAGTATTCCACCTTGGTATTTAGGTTTGTTATTATTAGGTCCAGAAATTATCGCAAAGACAAAAGAATTATATAATGTAACTAAAAGAAAGATTTGGAGACAAAAATGATCTACACCTTCGAAGAGATAATGAGTGAACATGAATACAGTTCAGCTAATGAAATGGCTGGTTATTTATTACATGGTGGGTTAGACCAAGAAGGAAAGTACATTTCTCCTAGAACAAAGATTAGATGGGATGCCATTAATCAATGGAGTCAGAATTTAACTGAACAAGGTCATCCTCTTTTGGATTGTTCAGTGCAAATTCTTAAATACGGAAATTATCCTAATTTTGATCAAGCTAAGTACCTCTTAAGTTTAGGTGAGGGGACTTTTTTATGGAACAGCTTAACTATCACAGGCGTAATTGAAGCAAGAGGTAGAGCTTTAGCTGAAATCACAGCTCCAGATTTTCAAAAGATCATTAAAGAAGACATATCAGAAACCGCAACTGGACACATGAATAAAGGACTTTTTGTTGCTCATGGTTTCGATGAAGGTGGAAATCCAGATAGCGATCAAGGAGCTCATGATCAAATGTGGTTTGCGGCCAGAGACTTATTGTTTGGAAAAGACGCTTATCCCATTCCAGAGGTTCCGGAAAACATTGGTAGACCTGTAGAGGAAGAAGATAAATGGCCAATTCCTGTCGAATACGCGGGAATAGTTGATTTCCTAATGAATGTTTTGATGATTGAAGTAAGAGCTGAGTGCTTCTTCCAATTTTCTATGAATATTGCTGCTTGCGAGGACTTGTTTAAAGACAGAAGAGAAGATGCTTTGTTAGCTGCCGAGATGGTTAGAAGAATTCGTCAAGACGAAGCTGTTCACGTTGCATATCTAAATCTCATAGTCTCTGAACTTAGGGCTTTTACTTTTAAGACAGAAACTGGAGAAATTTTAGGTTCTGACTTCATAGATTCACATTGGAATAAAATGGTTAAATGGCATGGTGAAGACATCCATCACGAACTTAAAGACCAAAGAATTGAGATACTAGAAGACACTTTAAAAAATCACGGCAATACGGATTCAGTGATAAAAGAATTTCATCAACTAGCTTCTTAAAAAACCAACTTAAAATTGCTCGACTCCTTAGATCACATAATTATTGCAGTGGAAGATCTTTCTATTGCCATTGAAAACTACACAAAACTTTTAGGCTTTCCACCGACCTGGAGAGGTGTGCATCCTGGTCAAGGTACTGAAAATGCTCTGTTTCCTTTGGACAACCTGTACGTTGAACTACTGGCTTCTAATGGCGAAGGGGCTGGTTCAGATATGATTAAGAGTTTTTTGGAACTTAATGGGGAAGGGCTTTCCGGGATCGCCCTTGGTACTTCTGATATCCAAGCGGCTAAAAACAAATTAGTTGGGATGGAAATTGATATTGGTAATTTAATTGCTGGTGAGGGTAAAGATGAAGATTCAAGGGAAATAAGAACATGGAAGAATCTATTTCTCCCTTTTTCATTAACGAGAGGAGTATTTACTTTTTTGATCCAACATGAGGAAGGCTCTCTTCCAACCCACAAAGAGAAGATCGATTCTCAAGTAAATAGATTAGATCATGTCGTGATTAATACTAATGATCCAGATGGCCTCATATCTCTCTATAGAGATACTTATGGCATTAGACTTGCCTTAGATCAAACAGTAGAAAAATGGGGCGGCAGAATGTTATTTTTTAGGTTAAACCATACAACCTTGGAAATAATTGGAAAGGAGGATAACAAAGAGCCGCATGATTCCTTGTGGGGGTTAGCTTGGGTAGTTAAAGATATAAAAGCTACTTACGATCGTTTAACTTTAGCAGGGGTAGAAGTCTCTGAGGTGAAAAATGGCAGGAAACCTAATACTTTAGTAGCAACCGTTAAATCCCATACTTGTAACATTCCTACACTATTTATTCAGCATCTTTAACCTTTATACGATCATAGATCCAATAAGGTAAGTACATAATACTAAACATTATTAAGCCTAGTGTAATAACTATAGGAATGTGGCGTGGCGGCTCTGGCATCAGATCCATGATAGTAGTAGCTTCAGGCCTAGCCCCTAAATACCAAAAGTTAGCCGGTGGACCGAGAAGTAGATTTATAAGATAAATTAATGCCATGACGATTAGGGAAACTATGATTACTCTTTTAAGAGAATTAATTTGAGGTCTGTTTTCTAATGCAATGGAAGCATACCCTATAGCTAACAGCATGCTCCCATGGCTTAAGTAGAAGATAATA
>CAXFFS010000055.1:0-8415 GCA_964002385.1 uncultured Gammaproteobacteria bacterium
GGGGAGTATAAAGAAAAAGGAGTAGGAAAAAGGGTAGAAAAAGCATTTTTAGATATATCGTAAGTAGAAAGTATTTTTTCAACATCTCCTATCTTTTTAATTAAATCTTCGTCAGAAGCTAGTGCTCTTCTTTTTTTCATTTGCCTTAAGTATACCTCCAACAAAAGGGGACAAAAGCCTTAAATCAAAAATCCTTTAAAAGCAGGAATGTAGAGATTAAGTACTACTCCTCGGAAATTCTAGTAATTAGAATATCGGCTAGTTCCTTACCATGGGTATTTTGAAGAAAGTGACTCGCTTCCTGAATCGGGCTGAATGTGGCATTCATTTGATCAGCCCATTGTCGTCCCCAGACCTCTGTGAAGACTTCGTCTGAACAACCCCAGATAAAGTGAACCGGCTTATGCCAGTTCATCAAAGTCTGATAAAAGTGTGTTTGAGCCGCAGAATTGCCGCCATCATAATTATCAAAGCAGAGCGATAGTGGAAACCGACGCATGCCGTTGTATGCTTCATCCGGCATATCTTTAATGGGCGCAAAGAATCCAGTGTACATATTAAGCGCTTCACCACTGAGATCAGGAACCTCACCTGAAGCTGCACTCTCAATAGGTACTAAACCCGCTACGGCAAGAATGAGCAGACTCATGTTGGGTTTATCTTGATGAAATTGGCCACCCTCGTGCCAGCTTTGATTCCAGTCGCGTAGAGCATCAGAATACTCATATTCAGGATGATGTAACCAGGTGTTCATGATGGTTAGGCGAGAAAATCTTTCGGGCATGAACACAGCTTGAGCAAGACCAATAGGACCACCCCAATCCTGACAAAGGAGTGTGATGTTTTTGAGATCGAGTTCCGTGATCAGGCTAGTCAGGGTCTCTGTATGCCTAGCAATGGTATACCAATTTTGGTCCGTAGGTTTATCGGATCGACCAAAGCCAAGGTAATCCGGAGCGATACATCTGTAACCCGAGTCCAGCAAGGTAGGAATAACGTCTCGGTAGAGGTAGGCCCAGGTGGGCATGCCGTGAAGCAGTAACATGACTGGGGCATCTTTGGGCCCTTCATCTAGGTAATGCATACGCATGTCTTTCCATTCGTGGTAGTTCGGTTTATAAGAAAAGTCTTCTAGACCAGAAAAATTCTTATCGGGTGTTCGTAAAAAATCTGTCATTATTAAGCTTATAAAAGAGCGCTATGCGGGTGTACCATTTTCTGCCATCCATTCCATAAATGGCTTCATATGGACGGCAAGTTCTCCGTCAATAAAATTAGCACCGTTGTCTACATGCACGATCCGGTGTTTGATCTTCCAATCACCCGCAACTTTTTCGAGAGTACTTTCATACCACCCCGAAATGAACGTGTACACCTTCTCGGGCCGACTCAGCATTCCTGCTAATGTACATCTATGCGTAGCATTGTCTCCCTCTATATTCACAAGGTGGTTGGTCATGACGTGCCGGGTACCAGGGAGCAAACGGATGTGTGCATGGATAAAATCCTGTAATGCCAGACGACCCACAAACTGTATCCGATTGCCATCGGTTTCAACCTCAAAAATACCATCCTCGGTGTAGCATTCGACCCAGCCTTCGGCGTCGTATCCGTCTGCTGTATGCGCATAGCGAGCAAAGACATCTTCAATTGCGAGCCGCTCAATCAGTATATTCTCGTCGCTCATTTCCATTCGTCTTGATAGTGTAATCTATCTCTGAGAGACTTCAAAAAGCCAAATATTCTTTGGTTCTTCACCGGGTTCTGGAGGAGTTCTATCTGGAAACTTTATTGCTAAAAACTGCCCTATCTCATTAATCTTGGCGTCTTTTTCTACCAAGGAAAGCCTTACAGGATAAATGTGCTCACCAACCTTAATCCTCGCCCGATTGTCTTCGAGAGCGTATTGAGGCCATTGTTTGGTATGGCCTTCTTGAGCAGGAATGATTAATTTACCCTCTCGAACGAAGCACAGAGTGGTAACTGAGTGGGGATTTTCAGGATTTGTCTCTACCTTGATGGTTTGATATTCGTTGGTAAACAGCCAGTTCTCAGGATAGATAAGTTCATCACCGGAAAGACGCTTCCCCGATATCATCATTATCGGATCTGTCCGGAATATATATGCCAGTCCCAAAATTAAAACCACTGCTAAGACTGGCAGGAGAATGTACTTTGTTATCCTATTTTTCACGGTGAGGCTTATAAAAGAGCGTTATGTCGCATCCAGTGGAAACAGAGCTTTGTGGCTTCTGCTAAATGACTCTTTTGGCCAAAATAATAATGATTTGCACCCTTGACGATGTGTAACTTCTTATTTTCGTGAGAAATTGAATTAAAGAGTCTTTTATTGTGACTGGGAGGACAAGCATCATCAGCGGAATTACCCAGTACCAATATAGGCTTACTTATTTTCTTTGCACACTTTTCTCCATCAGCTTCACTCAACTCGTATGACCATTGCGAGAGCCAGCTTCTAACACTAGTGAATCGCGCAATACCAATGGGGCTGTCATTTACTACCTTAGGATCTCCCAAATAACACCAACCAGGTTTCCGATCATTAGGTTCTATGGTTGGGTCGAGCCACCTTGGATCGGCCATCGTGCCGTGTACAATAAAACCAAATTCTTTAGTTGGATCCCCTTTGAAACCCTGAAGTTTCTCTTTTACCCAAGAGGTAATTCTATTGTTTCGTTCTATTTGTTTTTGTCTAAATAAATGTAAAAACTCTTTTGAGTATGGTGGTTGATTGGGATTATCAGGATCGTAAAGATTCAAATCTCTGTCACGATTCTGCGGATTGTTCTCGTCGATAATGGAAGGATCCAGCCACTCAGTCAGTGTGGTGGCCCTGCTGCAATGAGAAGCTAATAACATGACTGCATCGCATGGGAGTAATCCTGCTGTGGTTAGATCTGGAGGGTCTCCTGCTGGTGTGTTTTTTAAAGTAGGTTTCTCTGCTTGCGATTGATAAAATAGAGAAAGTGAACCACCTCCACTCCAACCGCCTAAAATAACCTTTTTGTACCCCAGCTTTTCTTTGGCTTCTCTCACACAAGCTCCCAAATCTAAGACAACCTTCTCCATGATTAAACCACTGTCGACACCTCGGTATCTGCTGTTGCAATAAATCACAGGAATACCGCTTTTTGCTAAAGCTGTAGGCATAGGTAAATAGGCACCTCCTGCCCCAGCAGGGTGCATAAACAAAACTACTGAGTCAGTTTTTGGTTCAGCAGGGATTAAGTGATGAGCCTCTAGAAAGACAATATCTTCAGCGCCAGCATAGGTATCTTTATAGGCTGATTTTTCCTCATAAATAATTGCAATTGGCTTTCTTTCGTAACTGCCTACTTCGGTCATATAGCCCCTGAGATCTTTAACCTCTTAAATAACTCTTTTGTGTCCACAGTTCGTTCATTAAGTTTTTCTGATCCAACCCTAGATTCCTTCTTTGGTCTGGTTCTTTCAGTCCACTGCTTTAAGATCTTATGAGCCTCTTTTGTATCTTTTTCCATAATCTGGTCATAATCTTTATCTCGGCAAGTAATCTCCAAAGCCAATCCATTAGGATCATAAAAATAAATAGAATGGACAAAATCATGATCGATAGGATCAGAAACCCAACCAATTTCTTTGGTTAAATATTCTTTCCAGTCATCTAATTCTTCTAACGAATCTACTTCAAAAGCGATGTGTTGATCAAAACCTTTCTTATAATTAAATTTTTCTTCATCAACTTCATCTGGAATATCAAAAAAAGCAACGTGATCACCATTCCCCATCTCGAAGAACAGATGCATGTACTCTAAAGGCTCTCCAGACCCAGGAGAAGATTCAAAATCAAGGGCTGCTACCAGCTTAAATCCCATAACATCCTCATAAAACCACCTGGTTTGTTCAGCATCTCTGCAAAGAAATGCCTGATGATGAATATTTTTTGGTCTTTCTAATTTTTCCATACTACTTACTCCAATCTTTTAGAAATAGATCACTTCCATCAGTGAATTTATACAAAGTATCGGCTGCTAGCAACACTGCGGCTGCCGTCCAAGTCGGTTTCTCAATCGGCCAAAAGGCTTTATCGGGGTACACATACCCAGTCCAATAAAGATTATCCTCAGGATCTTTCCATTGATGCAACCAAGAAAATATCTCTTTCGCCCTATCTAATTGTCCCGAAGTGGCTAACGCCATAACTAATTCTGAACTTTCAGCTACAGTTACCCAAGGCTCTTCGACCACGCATTTACACCCCATGCCTTCTACAATAAATTCTTGTTCCCTTTTTTTGAACCTTTCTTTTGCTCCTTCACCAGAAATTACTCCCGTAAGAATGGGGTAATACCAATCCATGCTGTACCTATCTTTGCTTTTCCAACCTCTATCAAATCTTTCAGGCTTTTCAATAATAGCTTTTTTTAAAGAACTCATACTAACTTCTAAGTTACCTAAATCTTTATTAAGTAATCTTTTAATTGCATAAAAACATTCAAGACTTTTGTAAATGGAACTACATCCTGTTATTAAAGAATCGTCTAAGGTAGATCCTTTTTCATTCAAAGCCCAAAGAATATCTCCGTGTTTGGTTTGCATTGAAATCACAAATTTCATAGCTCGATCTAAAACTGGGAAATATTCTTCTAAGAAATCTTTATCTTTAGTGATTAAATAAAAATGCCAAATTCCAACGCAAATGTAGGCAGCAAAATTAGTCTCTATTCTTCTTTTGGAAGGCGCACCAGATTTGTATTCTGAAAACCACCCACCTGCTTCTTCTTGGTTTGATTGCATCCATTTATATGCTTTTTTTGCCGCATCTATTTCCCCTGCAACTGAAAGAGCCATAGCCCCCTCAACGTGATCCCAGGGATCTAATTTTTTACCCTTCTCCCATGTTATAGAGCCATCACAGCTTTGGATGTCTAATATAAGTTTTATGGAATCTCGATAAAATTCTATGTTATCTATCTCTTTCATTTATCCTTAACAAAATACATCACTAAGCTTTTTCCAATAAACGGTTTTAATGCCATCTCAAGAAATCTGGTAATTAGAGGGCTCTTCATTAAATCCCAAACCAAAAATTCATGATATTTTCTAACTATCCATGGTTCTTCTTCTCTTTGCCAAAACATACATTTCAACCACCAGTAAGGAGAGTGGAGTGCATGGGCCCAATGAAAAGATTGATAACAAACTGATTCTTTTTGAATCAATTTCTTGAGCTCTTTCTGCTTAAAGATCCTTACGTGACCTCCGGGAGTCTTAGAGTATTCTGAACTTAATTTCCAGCATATAAGTTCAGGAAGGTACCTAGGCACACTAACTGCTAAAACCCCGCCGGGCTTAAGAACCCTTACTATCTCAGACACAGCGGTATCTAGAGATTCCAAATGCTCCAAAACTTCAGAACAGATTACTGCATCGTATAAATTATCTGTAAATGGAAGACACTGAATACTACCAGCTCCGAAAACGCACGAAGAGTTATTAGTGTCGGCAATAGAAAAATCTTTAATCCTGCTTCTGGCTGTTTGAATATCTTCAAGGGACAGATCCATACCGACAGCGTTTATTTCCCGGTTTACATAGAGGCCAATACTATGCCTGCCCTCTCCACAGCCTATATCCAGAACTAGGTCGCCTGCATTTACATTTAATTTATTAAAGTTGACCGTTTGCATGAGATCTAATTATGAAACTCCTTTATAGTTTTGCTGTAAATTTTTTCATAGGCTTCGGCAGCTTTCATCCAATTAAATTCTTTTTCCATTCGCTTCCTTCCTGCTCTGGATAAGGCAAGCTGTTTTTCCTTGTTAGAAAAAAGATCCTTTACCGCTTTAATGATTGCTTCTGAAGAAGCAGCTTCAATGATTACCGCCTCTTGACCTATTACTTCCTTTAAGCCACCAGATTGAGTTGAAATCAGTGGCAAACCACAAGCCATGGCCTCTCCAGCACCAAACCCAAACCCTTCATATAGAGAAGGGATAACACAAATGTGTGAAGATGAATAAAGAGAAACTACTTCAGATTGACTCAATCCTGAACGAAAGGAAATTTTTTCTTCTAAATTAAGTCTAGAAATTAGTTTAGCAATATCACCTTTTTCCTTTGCCCTACCCAAGACCATTAAATGGGCTTCAGGAATTTCTTCAATTATTTCAGTCATAGCTTCAATCAGAAATTTCAAACCCTTGAGGGGAACATCCGCGCTAGCAGTGGTGATTATTCTGTAAGGTTTTTGTTCTACCCTTTCATCTCTAGTGAAAGAATCCAGATCTATTCCGTTCAGTACAACATCTATATTCTCCTCATTTACTTTTAACTCTTCAATAACGTCAGCCTTTGACTGATTAGAGGGGCAAACAATACGATTTAGTTGTGGAGCAACTTTCTTTTGCATTCTTAAGAATGAATGCCATCTATTAATGGACAATCGTTCTTTCCAAGTTGCAGCAGCTTCCAAAGCAAGTCTGCGATCTCTGGTTATAGGATGATGGATAGTGGTGACTAGTGGAATTTCTTTTTGGATATTAATCAATTCATGACACAAAGATTGATTATCATGAATGAGGTCATAATCAGTTGAGGTTTTATCAAGATAAATATTAACCCGTTTTCCAAATGCATAAGGTTCGGGGAAACTTCCTGAAAGAACACCAAGCCATTCACGAAAGTCAGCTAAATTAAAAAGAAAACTGGGCCTGAAAGATCTGAGTCTTAAATTGTCTTCCAATTCAAAAAGATTAAGGCTGGGTATCTCAATAAGATTAATATCTTCATGCAGATCTGGGTAGGGAGGTCCTGATATAACATCTACTTGATGTCCTAGCTTTGTCAGCGCTAAGCTTAAATGCTTTACATATATTCCTTGGCCTCCAGAAAAAGGATTGCTTCGGTAACTTAAAAGTCCTATTTTCATATCTGCTAGAACAAAGTTAATAAAACCTTTTTGTTAAGGCATCTCTAGTTTTTTCATGACCCCCAAGGCTCTTAAGGATCCTTTGTTGATCTTTAATAATTTTATTTTTCACTCGAGATTTAAAAAATCTTTTTCTAGCAATATCTAAATCAAAAATAAATAACTCTTTTTTGAATAAAAAGAAATTAGAGCTTTTTACATCTCCGTGATTGAAACCAATCCATTCTAATCTCTTAAAAAATGAAGACAGTCTATTTTCAATTAGATACTCCTTCTGTTTATTAAGATCAACCTCATCCAATCTTTCCCCGGGCAGATTCAAAGATATCAAATAAGACTCTTTGGTAGTTAGGAAGTCATATCTTTCGAGTATGGCAACAATATTGAAAGTTTTGATGCCTGCAGCATTAAACCAATGGCTCGCTTTCCACGCAGTATGGGCTCTAGTTTGGCTAAATAACTTTCTTAAATAATTCCAAGACCCCTTGGATTTATATTTTTTAATAACAAAGATTTCTTCGTTTAAATTCAGCCTAATTATCTTGTGCTTATCCTCATCTTTGATTATTTCTCCTTTTTCCATATAGGCATTTATCCCCAAAATTATCTCTTGTAGGCCTTTCGATAAATATTTTTTTTTGGCTATCCACCTTAAGTTATTTTCGTTTCTTCCCAAGTACTCTGAGGTGTCTTTTTGTGTATCTTTGAAAGATATATCAATTTCTCTTAAAACTGGTTTCATAAACATTCTGAAAGCTCTGTCTTTTGAAGCTCTTATAAATTTTGAATGGGCCCCAAGAGCCTCTTTAAGAGAACACTGAAAGTAAGTCTTTATAAATCTATAGAAATCCCTTTCTGTCAGTTTAAATCCCATTGCTGAATGAAATAATCCACCTATGTCTTTAGAAGCCCACCTTGTGGGGACAAAAGTTCTTAACTGAGCTCTATGTAAATCAATTAAATAGATCTCTTTCTCCACATCCAAATTGCTATCCACATGGAAATGACAAAGATAATAATCCCGGTGATTGATTCCATTGTTGTGTAGGTTCCGGGAAATCAATGCTACTTTTTCAATGAATCTTTTTTTTGTAAGGAAATCGAGGTCTTGAAACTTTCCTTTGTTAAGTGCCTCTTCAATAGAAATGGTGTTTATTAAAGACCTAGTAACTATAAATGACCTTATATTTGAAGGGTTTATGCCTTTGCTGTAAAAACCAACTGGTTCGGGGCAATCTATTCCTAACGATTTTAATTTCTTTAGGGCTTTCCATTCAGGAAATGCTCCTAGAGTGGGAGCTCTTAGCTTTATGAGGTTCTTGAATATTTCTTTCCAGCCAACTCCGTAATGAAGTTTTATAAAGTATTTATTTCCTTCAAAGGAAAATTCTTTGGTTATCCTATTTGCAGTCTGTCTAAAGACTTCTCCTTGTATATCTTCTGCAACAAGAAAAGGATCTCCAGACAAGAATAAACTCTCCAGC
>CAXFFS010000056.1:0-8389 GCA_964002385.1 uncultured Gammaproteobacteria bacterium
TATTGAATTTACTTAGTGCTATGTTAGATTCATTAGATGAGGAGAAAATTTATGAGGAAATTAATACAAAAAACTAACTCTAGTTCAATATGAAATATCTTCACACGATGCTTAGAATAAGCGATATAGATTCTTCGATTAAATTCTATTGTGGCGCATTGGGTCTTCAAGAAATAAGAAGAATTGAAGTTAAAGAAGGAAAGTTCACTTTAATTTTTCTAGCAGCTGAGGATGATGAATCTTCTCAAATTGAACTTACTTATAATTGGGACGGTGATGATTTAGGAGAGGGCTCTAGGAACTTTGGTCACTTGGCTTATCATGTAGATAACATATATGAAACATGTTCTCAGCTAAAGGACTCAGGAGTAATAATTAATCGTCCACCTAGAGACGGTCATATGGCTTTTGTAAGATCTCCTGACAATGTTTCCATTGAACTCTTGCAGAAAGGTTTACCTCTGAAACCAAAAGAACCATGGGTCTCTATGGAAAACATAGGAGAGTGGTAGTTACATAGATTCCAGTTAAAGAGACAACTCTAAATCCTAACTATGAAAAAACTCATCTTACTTTTAACCCTGGTGGTGGGGGTAGGAATTTATTATTTAATGTCTCCTTATCAAGAGTGTATGAAAGACGACACCACACAATATCTAGCTCAAGTTCATTCCTCTGCGGCAAATAAGACTCCAGAAGAAGCTGATGTCTTTCTAAAGGACATCTGTAGACATTGGGCCAAAGAAATTAGATGGGATTTTATTAAAGAATTTTGGAAAGGCCCCCCTAAGGCCTATTAGGCCCTAACCATGAAAAAACTACTCTTACTCTTAAGCCTACTGTTAGCTACCAATGCCTGGACAGCAATAGACCGTGCAGATTTATCTGTTGAACAAGCAGGTAATCTGTTGCAGTTACCCTTGGCCTGTGCTGAAACTGAATACCCTAATAAATTAAGCCAAACATTGCGTAGCAATAAGGATCTTGCATCACCTAGAGATTTACACCCAGCTTTTTATGGATGTTTTGACTGGCATTCAGCGGTGCATGGTCATTGGTCAATGGTTCGTCTTTTAAAAGAATTCCCAAATGTGGTTGGTAATGCTGAAGCCAGTGCCATTTTGCAACGTCATATAACCCCAGAAAATATTGCTAAAGATATTGATTACCTTAGAGCTAATACCTCATGGGAGCGTCCTTATGGCTGGAATTGGTTGTTAAAATTAGTGCTGGAATTACAGGATTGGAAAGACCCCATAGCTACTCCAATGACCACAGCACTAAAACCTTTAGCAGAAGAATTATCAAAGATGTATGTTTCTTATCTACCAAAGCTAGTTTATCCAATTAGAGTTGGTGAACACACCAATACTGCCTTTGGCCTCACGTTTGCGTGGGATTACGCAGTACAGTTTGAAGATATCCCATTACAAATGGCTATAAAGCAGAGAGCACATCATTTCTATTTGCAGGATAAAAATTGTCCTATTAGCTGGGAACCTAGCGGCTATGATTTTCTATCTCCCTGTTTAGAGGAAATAGACTTAATGCGACGGGTACTACCTAAAGAAAAATTTATGGTTTGGCTAAATAACTTTTTACCTGAGTTAATGTCACCGAGTTTTGATTTATCTGTCGGTCAGGTTTCTGATCGAACCGACGGTAAATTAGTCCACTTAGATGGGCTCAATTTTAGCAGGGCTTGGGTGTTCTATGAGTTGGCTGAACAGTATCCTGAACTTGGACATCTTAAAAATCTTGCAGATCGTCATATTGAGCATTCGCTCCCTAATTTAGTGGGCGATAGTTACGAGGGTGGTCATTGGTTGGGCTCCTTTGCGATTAATGCTTTGTTGCCTTAAATTATCACTAACAAGAGATTAATGAAAAAACTATGACTTTAAAAATTTTTAAATATCTATTTTTCGGAGTTTTTCTACTGTTAATGTTGCTGTTACT
Source organism: uncultured Gammaproteobacteria bacterium (assembly GCA_964002385.1). Taxonomy (GTDB): domain Bacteria; phylum Pseudomonadota; class Gammaproteobacteria; order Magnimaribacterales; family Magnimaribacteraceae; genus AEGEAN-183. Next base: position 1,960 of record CAXFFS010000056.1, read on the forward strand.
AATTTTTGTAACAGGTTCAAAGATGTCGATGGATTCAAACTTCTCTCATACTAATGCTACAAAGGATCTACCAAAATTCAGTCCGACAACAGGTAAAGGTATAGTCAATATTAGTATAGGAGATATGACTTTTAGAACACGAATAGCTGGATTTAATGGAGACTCTTCTAAGAAAGTAGTGATTCTTTTACATGGATTCCCCGTTACTTCTGCTATGTGGGTTGATCTAATAGGACCCCTTGAAGAGGCTGGCTATCGTGTAGTTGCTTTTGATCAGCGTGGATATAGTCCACAAGCTCGACCTGAAACCTTATATTCCTACCAGATTTCTGAAATTACCAAAGATATATTTGCGGTAGCGGATGTTATAGGTGCAGAAGAATTTCATCTAATAGGTCATGATTGGGGTGCTGTTGCAGGTTGGTCGGCAGTATTATCCAATCCTTCTAGGATCACCAGTTGGACTGCTTTATCATTTCCTCATCCTGCAGCTTTTGGTGCAGCTTTACTTGATGACCTTGATCAGCAGGAAAGAAGTAGTTATGTAGCTTTTTTTCAAACCCCTTGGCTGCCAGAAACTGTCTTTAGCTTTAATAGCTTCAGTGTTCTTAAGGCATTGCTTGCAGGGATGTCAGATGAAAAGATGAAAGAATACATTAATGTGTTCAGTGAACCAGGCGCTTTGACCTCAGCATTAAATTGGTATCGAGCTTTAGGAGATGATCTTCTTTTTGAAGTAGAAGGCATTGAAAGCTTAGAAGTAAAGATACCCACTCTTTTCTTGTGGGGAAATCAAGATCAATCTGTAGGTAGGGTAGCTGTAGATGGGATGGCTGAGTTAATGAAAGGTCCTTACACTAATATTGAGCTAGAAGCAGGTCACTGGTTATTCGTTGACCAGCCAGAGAGAGTTATTAGTGAAATTTTGATCCATATTGATCAATGAAAAAACTACTCTTACTCATTAGCCTACTGTTAGCGACTGTTGCCAACGCAGAAATTTTCCAACCTGAAGACTACATTAAACTTCAGTTTCCAGGCTGTTTCCAAGAACATAAATTTACGAAATCTAATTTTAAGAATGATCTGACTAATTCAGTAGGAATAAAGTTAAGTAACAGAGAAAAAAAAAGAATAGAAAGTATTGGTAAAAATCTTAGTAACAAATTACGTTCTATCCGTACTTCGTTTAATAGAGGTAATTACGAAAAGGTTATAGATAAATCAAAAAATGCCTTAGATCTAATTAGTTCTCAAGACATAAATTTGTTTGATTCTCCTACCGGTTTACAAGTTAGTTTAGTAAGTGGTCATAACATCAATATGTTGGACTTCTATTTAATAGCTTCTGTAGAAATTCCTTATTTAAGTTATCTAAGCTCTAAAAACTTAGGGCTTGATATGAATATTCAAGAAAAATGGTTGGATGAAACTTTTAGTAACTCTAGAGCCATATTTGAGAATAAAGGATGTTCAACTACCTTATCGAAATTTACCGAAGTGGAAGTAACAGACAGAAGGTTTAAATATATATGCAAAATGATTAAACCTTATGAAGCTCATATAGCTTCTGAAAAAGGCATTCTTGAATATAAAAAGAAAAATTATATGGATGCCATGTCTTTTTTTTCTTTAGCTCTTACTAATTACAACTCTACGGGATTTAAGAAAGAAGCAAAAGATACAATTATTTTTGAAAGAATGAATCTACAGGCTCGAAACGCTTTCGCTGCCGAAAAAATAGAAAATTGGTGTATAGCATCAGAAGGTTATAGGCGGGCTACTGAACTCGCTAAATTTGTAGAAATTGAACCTTTGCCAATCTGGAGAGATAGACAGTCAAACTTAACTAATAACACTGTTCATGAGTGGGAGCCAAAATGGGGTATTGTTAACCGTGGAAAACAACCTATTGCAATTTATAAGAAACCACCTGTTTATCCAAGAAGAGCTATGGAACTTGAAGAAGAAGGCTGTGTTATGTTGGAATTTACTGTAAATCAGAAGGGCAAAACTGAAGACATAAGAATTATTTGGTCTACAAATGGTAGGTTTAATACTGCTGCAGTCAGAGCTGCGAAAGGATTTGAGTATAGGCCTTATATGAACCAAGGAAAAACTGAAAGGGTAGCAGGAATACTAAATCAGATAACTTTTATCATAGATGATCCAAGAAAAGGCCGAGGTTATATTCCTGCTGGTTGCGAATGAGATTAATTCTGTATAATTCTCAGTCAGTTTAAAGCGGGTATCGTATAACGGCTTATTACCTCAGCCTTCCAAGCTGATGATACCGGTTCGATTCCGGTTACCCGCTCCAGTTTTCTTATGAGTAATAATTCTGAAGGTAAAATTAAGGTAGAAGCAGGTAAGAGGTATTCTTGGTGTAATTGTGGGAAGAGTAAAAAGTATCCATTATGTGATGGAACCCATAGAGAGTTAGAAGGAATTCAACCAGTAAGAACCTGGTTTCATGAAGACTTAGAAGTTTCCTTTTCCAGAGAAAAAGGTAAGCTTCAACTCAAAGTAGAAAAAATAGAGAAACCATGAGCATGCTTTATTTCAAGATTTATATGTCTGTTCAGGCATTAGTCTTTCGTATTACGGGCGGCAGGTTAATGAACAAGATCAGAGGAATGGATATTTGCGTGGTCAAGACTAAAGGTGCGAAATCTGGAAAAATTAGGTATATCCCTTTAATGTTAGTCCCTTATGAAGAAGGGGTAATCTTGGTAGCCTCATTGGGGGGCGCGGATGTCCATCCATCTTGGTATTGGAATATCAAAGCACATCCAGAGGTTTTAGTTTACTTGAAAGGAAAAAAATTAGACTTAGTTGCAGAGCAGGTGAGTGATGATAAGAAAGCTGAATTGTGGTCTTTAATTTGTTCTTTCTACCCTCCTTACGATGCTTACCAAAAGAAAACTGAAAGGAATATTCCTGTTTTTAATTGCCAACCAGCTTAAGAAGTTATGAAAGAAGTTAATTTTGAAATAGTTAAAACCAATGGCATTAATATTAGGGTGGCCTCTATGGGAGAAGGGCCCCTAGTGATTTTTTGTCACGGTTGGCCCGAGAGTTGGTATAGCTATCGTCATCAACTTCCGGCAGTGGCTTCAGCAGGATATAAAGCAGTCTCCTTTGATGTAAGAGGTTATGGAGAATCTGATAAACCTCATGCAATTGAAGAGTACACCATGCTAAATATGGTTGCTGATGTTATAGGAATAATCAAAGCTCTTGGATATGAGAATGCTATAACAGTGGGTCATGATTGGGGTGGTCCGATTGCGTTAAATACAGCTGCACTGCATCCAGACATCATTACTGCCACCGGAACTCTATCTGTTCCTTACACGTCTAGAGGACCCATGCCAACCCTGGATTTGTGGAAAGAAATCTATAAAGATAGGTTTTTCTATCAACTTTATTTCCAAAAAGAGGGGGTGGCTGAAGCAGAGTTTGAAAATGATCTTGAAAGAGCTTTAAGAATTACCTACACCAACAGTGATGGCAGAGGCATGGCTAAGGGAATAGAAAAATCTCAGAGCGGTTTAAACCCACAAAAAGGACCCGAAGCAACTTTCCTTGAAGGCATGGAAGAGTTTGAACAATTACCGGGATGGTTAACTCAAGCAGACATTGACTATTTTGTCAGTCAGTTTGAAATTAGTGGTCTCCGGGGACCCTTAAATCGGTACCGAGCACAAAATATAGATTGGGAACAGCTTGAAAATTTGCCCAAAACTATTTCTCAACCCGCTTTTTTTATTACCGGCACTTTGGACCCTGTCAATTTCTTTGTCCCCAGTGAACAAAGCTTAATGGAGAGAATAGGATCAAACTATGACAATCTACTTATAGCAGAAGAGTTGGAGGGAATCGGGCATTGGACTCAACAAGAGGCACCAGAAGAAGTAAATAACTTAATTCTATCTTTCTTAGAAAAGGTATAGATTTATCTATTGTGCTCTATCGAGAGCAGACTCAATAAGCCATTGTAGTAAGTCTCTATGTGCTTGGGTCTCAGGATCACTTGAACGCCTTTTAGCTATTTTATCAATATCCCTTAAAGATCCATAGGCAGCAGCAGCTGACATTTGATCAGAGCCTCCTTCAGACAGTAGTTTAATCAGCCTTCTTGTATAAAGAGTTTGAAGATTCTGTCTCATAGTATTTACCGAGCTAGAGGCGTCTTCCAAGAAAATAGCATTGGTTAAGTCATTCATCATTTCTTGAGTGCTATAGGTGTTTCCATAAAGCCTTGAATCTGAAATTCTGTCCAAAGTCCATCCGCTTAATAAGTGTGACAATAGTGAAGATTGGACAGAAAGCATTTTTCTATGTATTTGAGGATCTTCATGCTCACCAACAAAATCAAACCCTCTCCTCTCTAGCTGTAAAATTGAAATTAGCTCTTTTGTGATCGGAAATGCATCTGGGGCAAAAGCGTGTTTAGCCATAACTGACATGGCTTCTTTTTGAACTTCTTTTGGAACAGGAATTAGTGGCAGTTGATTAGAATTTTGATCAGGAGTTGATCTATTTACATAAACACCTCCAACGTACCTAGAAGTAGTTTGTAAAGATCTGGCAGATTCTCTAAATAAGGTTTGATAAGCGTTTTCAAACTCTTGCCACGATTGCACTTTCATTGTTGAAGGAAGTTCTTTTAACTTACTGTTTACTAACTCTATTCTTTGAACTGCATATCCTATTGGATCATTAGACATGTCGTTTACCATGGCCCTTGGATCAACTCCTCTGCCAGGACCTCTCATGTCATCAGCGTCATTACCGAACATTAATTCAGGTTCGTCTGACCTAAATAAAATTTCTTTTCTGTCAGAATCATTAAGATTTGGTTTATAGCCGAATTCAATGGCCCATTTGTCATATGCTCCAGGAATCACATCATAATAATCACCTTGCGCAACACCTAAAGGAGCTAGGTTAATAGCAGGGTATTCCATTACGGAAGCAGTAACTCCTGTTTTTTGTGTTATTTCTGAGTTATGAACTGTTACAAGATCGTGTAGATAACTGGCTTTAAAATTGTGATTCAATCCCAAGGTATGCCCAACTTCATGCAAGGCTAAGCGGATTATGCTTTGTTTAACTATTTTTGGATCTGTATTTCCATCAGAGTCCATAGAAACTATTCCACCCAATATATTTCCTTCTTGCATTTGACTTCCTGCGGAGCAAAAGTTTTTTTCATCTATGGGGAAAATAGAGTTGATATTGATTCGATTTGTTAAGTAAACCCATTCAAGCATGATGTCAGCGCCAATGATTTCTCCCGTTCTTGGATTTGTGAAACTAGGACCGTAACCACCAAAGGGAGGGTTGGGTGAAGAAGTCCATCTAAGGACGTTATACCTAATATCACCAGCGTCCCACTCAGCATCGTCGGGTTGAATTTTCACTTCGATAGCATTTTTAAATCCAGCTTTTTCAAAAGCTAGGTTCCAAGCCAAAACACCTTCTTTGATATAAGGTCTTAACTCTTGTGGTGTTGAATTTTCTAACCAAAAGGTGATAGGTTTTATCGGTTCAGATAACTCTTCTTCAGGGTTCTTCTTTTGTAAATCCCACTTATTAATTAAATCTGCATAAGGTGTTAAGTCTGTCGAAGTTAAATCAGTTATTCTTTCTGTAAAATAACCAACCCTTTGATCGGCTGTTCTAGGCTCAAAATTATTTTCAGGTATTTCAATTAGACTGTATCTTAAAGAAATACTTATGTTTCTCGGATCGGCAGCATCTTCCTCTTCATATCCATAGGAAGGGGGGTTTTCAAAAACGTATTCTATTTCTACATCTGTATTTTTAGGATAATTATGAAAAGATTGAATCCTTGATTTGTCAGAACTTAATTGACCCCAAATGAAATCTGGAGGAGGAGCGTCGGGGTGGGGTATAGGTTTTATAGGTGTTAATGATTCAGAAACAAATAAAGATGAGACATTTATTAAAAATTCATCTTCACTTTCATTCGTCGAGTTTATTGGGAATACTTTTATCACTGAATCAGAAATATTAGCCCCTGCTGATTTTGATAGAGCCGAGTCATCATCAAAAGAAAAATTTGTGTTGACCCTGACAAGCCTTATGGTGTCAAAGTGCTTTTCAAATTTTAGAATTCCATTATCAAGATAACTACCTCTATTTCTTCTTGCAGCTACTACTCCGTCTCTAACATGCGCAAAATAAATAAACTCTTTATCTAGCTGACTTTCTTTAATTTTGAAATATAAGGAACTAGTTTCAGGGTCTTGATAAACGTGAATAAAGCCTTTGGAAGATTCAAAATCTTCAACTATGTCTTTAATGAAGTCTTTTTCTTCTTCTGCTTCTTCTGCTTCTCCTACTTCTTCTTCTGCAGTTTCTTCTACAGCTTCAATGTTAATTTCTTCTTCTACCTCTT
>CAXFFS010000057.1:0-8286 GCA_964002385.1 uncultured Gammaproteobacteria bacterium
GATGGCAATGGCTGAGCCATGAAATTTACCATTAGTTAATTTTTTAGAAAGGAAATATGAGAACCAAATAATTATGCCTACGACTAGAAAAGCAGTAATGATTCCATTTTTTATAAGGATTGAGTCCATGATTTCTAAAGGATTCATTTTTTCCCTACCTTGGTTAAGAAGGGAATCAATAAAAATGAAATAAAGACAGCCAAGAATCCCGCAACTAGTGCCACGCCTCCGGCATCTAATGCTGAAAACACATTTTGTTTAGCTGCCATGGCTACAACGATAGGAATGTAAATAGCACTCCAAAAAGTTATCCCTTTCTCAGTTATAGGAGGTAGTAAGATTTTTTTCTTTAAATAAGCAGAAAGACCTATCAAAAGAAGCATAGCTATACCAACCCCCCCAAGGTTGGCTTCTATGCCTAACAATCTTCCTAAAAGCTCTCCTAGAAAAAGTCCGCTAATGAAGCAAAAAGCTAATAAAGCGACACCATATATAACCATATCTAATTAACTTCTCTCGAACTGTAGTAAAAAATCTACAATCATTTCACTACCGTTAATATTTGAACTAGCACCTAACCTACAAGGCCTGCCGGGCCAACAATGCCCTCCTCTATCAATAGTACAAAACTTAATTTCTGCGCCTTCTGCACATGACTGATAACTTTCACAAGAAACATTGTTTTCATGAAAGGTTACTATAGGCTTCCCTTTGCATTGATTTTTTTTGGCCCACAAAGAAAACATCTGTACGGCACCCATAGTCGAAAAGCCACCAGCTTTTTTATAAGAAGAAACAAGATCCCAGGTACCATGAAAAGCAATAGAAGGAACGGCTTTGGTGGGTTGGCATTTTTCAGGAGGCAAAGAAAGCACTCCTGCAACTGGGGCTATGGCAGCGAAAGTATCAGCCGCTTCACAGCCTATTCGATAAGACATTCTCCCTCCGTTTGACATGCCTGTTGAATACACTTTCTTTTTGTTTAAACAATATTTAGTTGAAACGTCTTCTACAATCGCTTTAGCGAAATCTACATCATCTCGAGGAGCCTTGGAGAAATCTCTCTTATTGGCAGGGGATTCCATGGTGAGGCCAGCATTAAAAACTGGCCTACCGTCTAACTCAAGACCCTGAGGATTTACATGAATAAACCCTTTTTTATCCGCCACAGAATCCATATCAGAATAAACGGCTTGTTGTTCTGCGTTACTTCCTGTGCCATGAAAATTAATAACTAAAGGAGTTGGTGAATCAGGTTCGTAGTTTTTAGGAACATATAGACGATAGGATCGATTCTTGCCTTCATGCTCAATAAATACGGTTGTCTTTCCCAAGACAGGATTTAAATCATTGCAACCAGAGGATTTTTCTTCATGGCTACTTGCTTCAAGCCCTAAAATTATAAACCCAGCGAAAATTAACAGTATTTGCTTCATCATTGTCTTAGCTGATGCTTTTAATTCTCTAACTCGAATACAAGGAGAACGTTTCCAGGAAACTGACCATGCGTCCCATAACCACTCACAACTATTAATTGATCTTTAGTAATAACTGGTCCGGCTATATCCATAGAACCTCCAAATGCTTTGGTTCCATCTACTGTTTGGAAGAATTGAAGAGTATCGAATTCCCATAAATACTTTCCTGTCTCCTTTCCTATACCATACAGTCTTCCATCTAAAGCACCGGCGAAAACTACATCAGATCCAATTGACGGAGGTGCCGAGAAGCCTTTAAAACATGAACCATTGCCATCAGTTACTTCGTTTCGCTTCTTGCAATCATCATCAAGAGGAAAGGTCCAAATTATTTCTCCTGTATCAATGTTCAAAGCGTAAACTCCGGGCTTAGGATCCCAATCATATTTCCTTTGGGATGCCCGATCTGAATTAGCTACATATAGTCTTTTATCGTCCGTCGCCATACCAGTATGGATACCTCCGAGTACTCCGCCCATGCCTATTCTATTGTTCCAAATAATTTCTCCGTTACTGGGTTTTATCCCAAAGGCTCTGCCAGATTTCTGACCAGCCAGATATATTTCCTCTTTGTTGGTGGTAAATGATTTGATAACAGAAGCACCGAAATCAAAATCAGGCCCGTTTTCAACTGGGCATCCCCATTGTCTTGCCATAGGAACTTCGCAAGCAACATTGTAAGCATCTCCAGCTAAGGTTTGGGTAGACCAAACTCGTTCGCCTGTAGTTAAGTCTAGAGCTATGATTGCATCACTAAATTCAGATGCAGGTGATTGGAGGCTTTGTCCAGTTCCAAAAAAAACTAGATTTCTAGCTAGGTCTATTCCTGGAGTATTCCAAACAGCTGACCCAGATGGGGCATATTTTTTTGTTCTTGTAACTCTTACTTTACCTACTAGTTCTGCTGGCTTCTCAATTCTGTGATACCAAATTAATTCACCAGTTTGTATGTCTACCTTGGCGATACCTCCACTAGTAGTACAACATTCATACACAGGGTTAAGAGGAGCTATAGTCTCTACTGTAGAAATTGGAATAATGAGATGGGAATTAGTAATAGAAATTGAACCCGAAGAAAGATTCCACTCAGATTCTCTTGGCAATTGTGTTTTCCATACAAGTTTGCCCTCAAGAAGGTCTAACTTGTAGGTAATTAGCTCTTGATCAACAGCAAACACGAAAAGACCAGCTTCTTTATCATAGGCTGGAGAAACTCTAAATGCAGAAGGACTTTTAAAGGTCCAGAAAGCACAGCCTGTATCAGAATCTAAAGCGTATAAAGTATCTTTTGTGGCTGCCAATATTAGATTTCCAATGGCTATCGGCTGGGATCTGGCATCCCACCCCTTCAAACGGAAAGACCATTTCAACTTTAGGTTCTTTATATTGGAAGAATTGATATTTGTATTTTTTTGATAACGCTTGTTAAGAGGGCCATTGCCCTTGCTTGTCCAATTTGAACCTGGCCTTAAATCAGACTCCATTAGCTGTCTTGAGCACTTAAGTAGTGAAGTTTGTTCAGTGGAACTAATATAAGTAGCTATTTTATTTATCTCAGCTTTAGAAAGATGCTTTGCTTGTTCTTGCATTTTTCCTTCAGTCATAACAGCAACTAGTTCACGTTGTGTGCCCAATGCCATAGTTTCTATTGAAGCTAAATTAAGAGACTTGTCTTCATGACAAGCTACACAGTTATTTTCTGTAAGTTGTTTTCCCGTTAACTCATCTTCAGGAAAGACTTGTAGTGAAAGAAAAATCAGACTAATTAGAAGGAAACAAAACCTGTTTTTCATTATTGGATGTTTTCTGACAATAGAATTTTTCAGTTTACTTTAAGAATAACTTTTCCAAAAGTTTGATTACTTTCCATTAACTTATGGGCTTTATCTACTTCTTCTATAGGAATTACTGTATCAATTATGGGTTTTATGTCTCCGGATTCTAAAGAAGGCCATATATTCTCTTTAAGGTTATTCATAATCTCAGTTTTCTTGGGGATGGGTTGGGCTCTTAGAGTTGATCCAATAATTCTTAAACGCTTCATCATTAAAAGACCTAGATTGATAGAAGCTTCAGCACCCCCCATTAAGCCTATCATTACCAATCTTCCCTCTAAGGATAAGCTCTTCATATTGTCTTCTAAGTAATTTGCTCCTACAGGATCCAAGATTACCTGGACGCCATTATTGTCAGTCCACTTAGCTACTGCGTCAGCAAAGTTCTCAACATTTCTAACAGTACCTCCTTCAGCGCCTAGCTCTATACACCTAGAAATCTTTTCTTTTGTACCGGCTGTTACAAAACAAGAATTACCCTTAGCCTTACAGATTTGTATAGCAGCTGTTCCAACGCCACTGGCTCCAGCGTGTATTAGAGCTTTCTCCCCTTCTGAAAGGCTTGCTTCCATATAGAGGTTAAAATAAGCCGTTGCAAATACCTCTGGTAAGGCAGCTGCTTGTTCAAAGCTAAACCCTTTGGGTATTTTTAAAACTTGACCTGAAGGAACAGAAACTTTTTCAGCATACCCTCCACCAGCTAAAAGTGCGCATACTTGATCCCCTTTTTTGAAATTATCAACATTTTCACTTACTGCTTCTATTTCTCCTGAACACTCAAGACCAAGAATAGGGCTAGCTCCAGGTGGCACAGGATAATTGCCACTTCTCTGAAGTAAATCAGCTCTGTTTATTGCGGAAGCTTTGATATGGATTAGGACTTCGCCCTCTTTCAAAACAGGATCTGGATTTTCTTTCCAAAGTAAATCACTTCCTTCTTGTGATATAGCCTTCACAAAATTATTGTACCTAGATATTGCTATAAGTGATATTTCGCTTTAACTTAAGAAACTCTGAGAGAAATAAAAAAATAATGAATAAGAAGACAACTAAATTTAATTTTGTGAGTGATGAATGGGTAGATCAGGCCGAGATTATATTAAATGATTTAGTGTCTCAATTTGGTGTGGAAGGAGTTTCTTTTAGTGTCTGCGAAACATTCTTTGATGCCCCCAAAGAGATTGATGCCAGTGGCGTTGCCTCATGGCACTTTTATATTGATGGTAAGTCAGTTCGAGTGGGGAAAGGCAAGGTAGAGGATGTGGATGTTAAGATAAAATTTGATTACGTTAAAGCTTCGGTTATCGCAAAAATTACCTATACAGAGGAAATAATAACCAAGCAAAAAGAAGAAACGGAAAAGGCAAAGGAGGCTTCAGTGCTTGCTGGTAAAGGGTTTAAGGAGCCACCGGATTATCTACCTGAGTTACACAACAGGTTAGCTTTATTGACGGCTTAACCTAGCCACCGTCGAAAGGGCCTGTGTTAACGAACAAAACAGCTGATAGGTTAGTAATTTCATAAGTCTTACCTTTTATCTTTAAAGGTAAATAAGTTACCCTTTTGGTTAGACCAGTAGTCCATCGATAAGCATCCCTTTCATTCATAACTCCTTGCAAGGAAATTATTTTGACGTCTCGCACTCTTCCCTTTTCAGTAATCTTATAAGAGAACTCAAACTTAGATTTACCAATCCCAAGGTCCGTAGGAATTTCTTCTCCTTGGATCTTGCGTATCTTTTTTGGAGTACAAAACACCCTTTTACAAAATTTAGCTGGATCACTTTCTGGAGGATAAAGTAACATTTTGCAAGAACTTCCTTCACACTTCAGGCAGGAATCAAATGCCCTATCCCTAATCTCAGATATTCTTTCATCATTGCCACCGCCTAACTCACTATCAAAATTACATTGCATAAATTCAGAAGCAAAAATATGTGGACTCACGATCAAACTAACAAGTAAAACTATCTTTTTTAACATTACTTTTCCCTTTTTTTCTGCTTAGCTAAGAACTATTTAAGTATTTATCCAATAATGAAATACATTAGGAGAGGATATAAACAAAGTTATCAGCAATCCAGTAACTGACCAACCAATTATCTTAATGTTCTGTATGATATTTATCATCTTTAGTTCCCTTATATTAGGTGTGTTAGTCAAGTATAACACCAATTCCTTTTTTACCCAATTTTTTTAATAGAAATGATTACAGTTTGCTTCACTTACTAAACAGGCCTTAGTTAAACAGGAGAAGTTATCTTCTAAAAATTATAAGTTCTTCTCCTAATTTAATTTCGTCTTTGTTCTTTCTATCTAACCTTACAAACACTGGGTCTATTGAGGTTGGTATTGGAACTTCCACATATGGATTTCTAATTGGAATAACAGAGTTCTTACCCTCATAACCAAAGTGCTCAGCATATAAATTAAAAGGGTCGCCTAATGGCACCTGATACAGTAATTGATGATCTTCATTTAAAAAAGAAACGCTGTATTGGGATGCAAAAGGAAATTTCTTTTGTCTTACTTCTCTAGCTAGAATTGGAGCAGTTGATTGGAGTTCCACTTGACTAAAATTACCTTCAAACCCACTGAGAATAATTTTTTTATTTGACCAGTATTGAATTTCTGATCCTTTTATTGAGTTTGATTTTAAGTCTAAAGAACTGTTTCTAGTTTCATCTGAAAAAGATTTCAATGAAAATAGAACTAAGAAGATAATAAATAATATTCTCACTACCATAAACTCCAATTAATAAATAAAGAACTGCCCAATACCTCTATTGACACCCCATAGTCATAAGGAGTTAAGTCATCAGGGCTGTAAAAAGGGCCATCCCAGCTTGTGCCGTTCCAACTATAAAATCTTTTCCTGTAATCAAAAAGTCCCTCATAGCTGTCATTAACATCAAAGGGGTCTTCAGCAACAGTAATGACTCCTGTTAAGTCCACAGCTTTCCAAGTGTATCTAGTGATTTCATCAACTGTAGGTCTGGTAAAAATAACTTCTTTTTGATCGGTAAGCGAATCTACCTTTTCACTATTCTTATACCATTCGATTCTCAATTTAGTAGCATCGTATTTTCCCAGAAGAGAAATTTTTACAGAACTTCTTACCTCACTTTCTTCAAGAAATTCAAAGTCTACTAGCCATGGGCCAAACTGATTCTGAGTAGAAACAATTGCAAAGGATTCAGATCCGACCTCCCCATATCTTAGATTTGATTTATCATTCATAACTGTGTTGTGCTTAGGTCGATAATTGCCAGTTTCTCCGTAATAATTGCCTTCAAAAAGACCTACGCTGGATAGCCCAGCAAACGGGTCCAAACCTGGAACACTTGTTAGGTCTTCTATCCAATGATTCCATTTCAAAGAATAGACGTCTGAATTGGTAGTGTTATTAGCAGAGTAATTAGCCTCGTAGTCTGAAAAGTCCCCCCTATCATCACTACTGATGTATTCATCCCCTAAAAGAGCATGACTGTGTCCAAATTCATGCATAAAAGTCTGATAACCATATGTATCCATTCTTTGAGCAGTGGTTGGGGGTAACCCATAATCGTAAGAAGTAACTCCCCTGCCATCTAAGGGTGAAAAAATTGCTATAGAATCGATGTAAACTTCTGAAAATAAAGAATCTTTCATATTTTTTAGCTTAGCTTCATCCCAACAAAAGATATCGTCACTCCAATCAGAGCATTCGCCTAAGTTCATATCTAATAAAGAGGTTTCAGTTCCAACAAAAGTTACTGGTTCTACTACAAAAATATTAAAGTGATCCTTAAAGAAATCACTAACCTCTGAATCTATTAATATATTTCTTATAGATTCTGAGACAACTTCCCTAAAGTTGCTGAGATCATCTTCAAAGGAGTCTGCTATTATCAAGAGATTGGTTCCTCTGTTGCTTAAGGCACTGTAAGTACCGAGTAAGTTATAAATTCTATAATTGTCTTCAATCCTCAAGTTGCTGACAAAAAAGGTCGAAAAAGAGGCGGTAGAACAAGCCTGCTCTAAATCACAAGCAGTAACGGAAGAAATAAAATGACCAGCTTCTTCCAAAGCAGATATATCTACTTCAAAAGAACTAGATTCAATAAGGTAGGTAACTGGTAAATCAATTTCATTTACTTGCAGAGAAAATGTTAAATCTTGAATTTCATTATCAATGTCAGTAACCACGGCAGGAACCAAGATCTTGTTGTCATCATTTACTAAAAGTTCTTGATCTATTGAAAGATCAGCAGGAAAAATTATCTCCGGCGCATCATTTACATTAGTGACGGTTATGGTTACTTGTTGTTCACTGGAACAGGTACTCTGACCGCAGACTCTAAAGGAAAATTCGTCATTGCCTACAAAATTGCTTGAAGGAGTAAAAGAAAAAGCTCCTGTTGAATTGTTAAGACTGACAACTCCATTATTTGGTTGATAAGTTATTTCAAAAATTAGTGAGGTAGCTGGGTTTGAAGAGGCTGATAGTTGCCCATTGTAGGTTTGTTCTTCACTAACGGAAAAGGACAAAGACTCAAGGGTAAACACAATTGTACTGCCTGTACTTCCCGTACTGCCTGTGTTGCCTGTGCTGCCTGTACCGCCGGGAGTAACTGTTGGGGAGTTTCCACTATCACTGCCACCCCCGCCTCCACAAGAAATACAAAAAAGACATATGAGCACTAAAGCTTTATAGGCATTCATTGCATTATCCTAGGATAAAAGAGGTAATTTTTTTTGTGTTAATTTAAAGAAATTTTAATTTAAAACAAAGTTTATTACTACTTGTAACAGTTGCGTGGAGTAACTTACTTACAACATTCAATAAACAATCAGTATAGAATAAAAAAATTAAAGGGTGATATGACTGAAACGAAAGTTGTCGAAAAAATAAATGCCTCGTTAGAACATGTGTGGACAAGTCTAGGTAACTTTGCAGGCCTGAAACCAGGATCGGGTATAGAATCTGTAGAT
>CAXFFS010000058.1:0-8245 GCA_964002385.1 uncultured Gammaproteobacteria bacterium
AGGCACGGGTTTTAAAAGCCAAAGGTTCTATCCAGCCTATCTGCAACTCGGTATGGCTAGCTATAATCAACAGAAATGGTGTCTCGCAGCAAAAAGCTGGGAGAAAGCAAAAAAACTCGCAAAAGAATATCAAACTGACTTTCCTGAACAACTGGTAGAGCCTTTCAAGTATGCCCAGTCTAAAATTTAAGGGAAAAGAACACACTTTAAGACACACTTTTGATAGTAGAGGCAGTAGGTATTTTGAAATAAGATAACAGAATGAAAAAACTACTCTTACTCTTGGGCGTATTAGCTTCTGGTTTATATTCAGTTTCTTTTATTTCATTGTTTGGAGGAGCTCTTATCTATTCTATATTTAGTGGAGATTATGGTTTTTTTCAAGGATTCTTTTCTACTTTAATCGACAATGGTTTTGTGGGGTATTTAGTCATGCTTCAGACAACTGTAGTCCCTTTTCTTTCGGGTTGGTTGGCAGTATTTTTGTATAAAAAATATAAAAAACTAAAGTTTTCTAATTAACAATGATACCTAGCCAATAGCTTTTGAAAGTACACACTTTAAGACACACTTGCATATGCCCCTCTGTAAACCAAGCTGGATAAGGGTTTGTTAAGACTACATCTTTTCAAAATCCCCCGATTTTTTAATCATGGGGGTTCAAGTCCCCCCTCCGGTACCACTTGGAGATAATTTGAAACTCGAAGATTTTAACTTTCAACTTCCACGGGAACTAATAGCTTCCTCTCCCTTGAAAGAGAGGAGTTCCAGTAAACTTTTAGTTATTAAAAAAGGATTTGAAGATCTAACTTTTAAAGATCTACCAAGTCTTCTTAGGCCTGAAGATGTTTTGGTGATTAATGACACAAGTGTTATTAAAGCTAGGTTACATGGAAAAAAAGAAACGGGAGCAAAAGTTGAGATCTTAATTGAAAGGATAATCAATGAAGAAAAAGCTTTAGTGCAAACAAAATCTAATGCTCCATTAAGAAAAGGAGACAAGATTCTTATTTATAAAGGCGAAGAATTTTTATCTTTAGTAGAAAAAGTAGATGATCTTTGGACAGTATTTTTTTCAAAGCCTCCTAGGCAAATAATTAATGAGTTCGGTAGCGTTCCACTACCTCCATACATAAAGAGAAAAGCAAATCCTTTAGATTCTGAGAGATATCAAACAGTTTATGCTGATTCTTCAAAAGATTTTTCTGTGGCTGCTCCGACGGCTGGATTGCACTTTGAAAATGAATTATTAGATTCAATAACTAACAAAGGGATAAATATTGCAAAAATAACTCTTCATATAGGAATGGGTACTTTTAAGCCCATTAAAGACATGTCAATAATAGGTCATAAGATGCACAAGGAATCCATTGAAGTTGGCCAAGAAGCTGTAGATTTAATTACCCAATCAAAAAATGCTGGGGGGAGAGTAATTTGTGTAGGTACTACTGCACTGAGGTGCCTAGAATCTATCTCAAAAGAAAATGGAGGCGTTCTAAAGCCTTTTACTGGTGAAACTGATATCTTTATTTACCCAGGATTTAAATTCACAGTGGCGGATGCTCTTATTACCAATTTCCATTTACCAAGGTCAACCTTGCTTCTTTTGGTGAGTGCATTTGGAGGATATGAGAAGATACAAAAGGCTTACGAATACGCAATAAGAAAAAAATACCGGTTTTATAGCTATGGAGATTCTATGTTTATCAGTCCTAACTCTAAATAGATCATGACAATTAGCTTTAAGCTTATATCCGAAGACGGAGATGCTAGGTTAGGGGAGATTACTACTTCTCACGGGATTATCGATACTCCTGCCTTTATGCCAGTTGGAACCTACGGTGCGGTGAAAACGCTTTCACCAAAATCTTTATTGGACATAGATGCCCAAATCATTCTTTCTAACACTTATCATCTTATGGAAAGACCGGGTACAGATATAATCAAAAAGCACGGAGGGTTACATGGTTTTATGTCTTGGGAGCGACCTATCTTGACGGACTCTGGAGGTTATCAGGTATTTAGTTTAGCGAAAAAAAGATCTATTTCAGAAGAGGGGGTAAAGTTCAATTCCCCTTTGAATGGAGATTCTGTGTTTTTGTCACCTGAATCTTGCATGCAGTTACAAGCTGATTTCGGAGTAGATATAGCTATGGTTTTAGATGAATGCACTCCATTTCCAATAAAAAAAGAAGAAGCAAAAGAATCGATGCTTTTATCTATGAGATGGGCTCAGAGGTGCAGGGATAATTTTTCTTCGGAAAAGTCTGGTTTATTTGGAATTGCACAAGGAGGGATGTTTAAAGACCTTAGAGAAGAATCACTTGAAAAGCTCATTAATATAGGTTTTGAGGGCTATGCTATTGGCGGTTTATCTGTGGGAGAATCTAATGAAGAAATGCTTCACATAGTAGATTTTACAAGCTCAAAGATGCCTAAAAATTCTCCAAGATATTTGATGGGTGTGGGCACCCCTAAAGATATTCTAAATTGTGTTCAGAAAGGCATAGATATGTTTGACTGCGTTATTCCAACACGACATGCCCGTAACGGTTACCTTTATACTTCCTTAGGAGTGGTAAGGCTTCGAAACTCTGAGAATCGGGATTCACTGGAACCTTTAGACCCAAATTGCAGCTGCTACACATGCAAAAATTTTTCTAAAAGTTATCTTTTTCATCTGGATAAAACCAAGGAATTTCTTGGATCAAATTTAAATACAATCCACAATGTTTATTTCTATTTGAACTTGATGAAAGAAGTTAGGAATTCTATTAAAGAGAATAAATTTGAAGCTTTCGTAGAAAAATGTAGAGATACTTGGGATAATTCAGATTATCCCCATATAGAGAAATGAAATGAATGGATTTGACCCAACCTTTTTACTGTTAATAGGCTTCTTTGTCTTAATTTATTTCTTGATGATAAGGCCCCAAAATAAAGCGAAGAAAGCTCATGAAGAAATGGTCCAAGGCATTGAGGTAGGAGATGAAGTTGTTTCTTCAGGAGGACTGTTGGGCAGAGTCACAAAAATAAGTGATCAATTTTTCGAAATAAATCTTGGAGACAACACAAGAGTAAAGATGCAAAAGGGTTCAGTTTCTAATGTGCTTCCAAAAGGAACTATCAACTCAATTTAATTAACATTGTGAAACCTTTTGGTATTTGGAAATATTTCCTCATCTTAGTAGTTTTAAGTTTTGGATTAATCTACGCATCGCCTAATCTTTATGCCCCTGATCCCGCAATTCAAATTTCATATAACGACAGCACTCTGTCACCTGACTTAAAGCTTCAAAGAAGATTAACAAAAGTTCTTGAAAATAATATCTCTGAGAATAAGGTTCCTGAGGTAGAAATACACGAAAGCTATGCTCTAATTAGGCTAGCTTCACCAGAAGAACAGCTGAGAGTTAAGGATCTTTTCTCTACAGTAGGTGACGACCTTATCGTGGCACTCAATTTAGCTCCTACAACACCTGAGTGGTTAAAGAATATCGGTGGTGAACCTTTGAAATTAGGCCTTGATTTGAGAGGAGGTGTTCATTTCTTAATGGAAGTAGACACTAAGACCGCTTTGAGTAACAGACAAAATGGAACCCTATTGGATATCAGAAGAAAATTAAGAGAAGAAAAGATTCGATATAACTCTTTGTTCGTCGAGAAAGATCAGACTATAAAATTAAAAGTTACTCAAGAATCTGTATTTGATAAGGCAACCGAATTGCTAGAAGACGAATACCCACAATTTGCTATTAGCTATACAGAGGTAGGGAATCAATTTGAAATCTCTTTGCGATTAACTGACCAAGAAATAGAACAAATAGAAGCAGATGCAATAGATCAGAATTTAACCACTCTTCGTAACCGAGTAAATGAGCTAGGTGTGTCAGAGCCGATAGTACAAAGACAAGGCAAGAAAAGAATCATCGTTGAGTTACCTGGTATTCAAGACACAGCAGAAGCAAAGAAAATTCTGGGCAAGACAGCCACTCTGGAATTCCATTTAGAAGCTGAACACGATACACCGAGAACGAGAAAAACTTCTTATCCCCATCGGGATAAAAGAATGGGAGTAAACGAACTTCAAGACCAAATAATAATTGGTGGAGATCAGGTGGCCACCGCACAAGCTAGCTTTGATGAGAGTGGAATGCCGCAAGTTAACATCACTTTAGATGGTGCTGGTGGGGCCAGAATGCATCGAGCTACAAGGGGAAATATCGGCAAAAGGCTAGGGGTCTTGTTTGTTGAACAAAAAAATAAAACTTCTTTCAAAAGAGATGCTCAAGGAAATCAAGTAGAAGTCCAACAAACTTTTGAAACCAAAGAAATTATAAGCTTGGCAACCATTCAGGCAGCTTTGGGAACCCAATTTAGGATAACTGGATTAGATAGTCCTCAAGAATCTTCTGAGTTGGCTTTACTGCTAAGAGCAGGGGCTCTTGCTGCCCCAATGCGTTTTGTTGAAGAGAGAACAGTAGGACCAAGCTTAGGTCAAGATAATATCAATGCTGGAATACTTTCTATGGAGCTAGGCATGGCTTTGGTACTCCTCTTTACATTAGTTTATTACAGAATTTTTGGAGTTGCAGCCAGCTTAGCACTTGGAACTAATATCGTTCTTTTGGTGGCAATCATGTCCATTTTATCCGCTACTTTGACCCTTCCTGGAATCGCAGGAATTGTGCTTACTGTAGGGATGGCCGTTGATGCCAATGTTTTGATCTTTTCGAGGATAAAAGAAGAGCTAAAACAGGGCACTGAACCATTACAGGCCATAGATCAAGGCTACGACAAGGCCTTTTTAACTATTTTGGATGCAAATATAACCACTCTAATAGTTGCGGTTATTCTCTACTCTTTTGGTACAGGCCCAATCAAAGGATTCTCTGTCACCCTTTCTATTGGAATTATAACTTCAATGTTCACAGCTATTCTTGGTACAAGGGGATTCATCTACCTTGTATACAGAAATAAGAAGAATATAAGTAGGCTAGCGATATGAATTTCAATATAGACTTTATGGCCTGGAGGAAGATCGCACTTTCTGTCTCTATTATCTTGGCCACTGTCTCAATTCTTTCTCTGAGTCTAAAACAATTAAATTATGGATTAGATTTCACTGGTGGTTCTTTAGTAGAACTGCATTACCCAAATGAAATCGAGGTGGGGAATATTAGGCAAAGTTTAACCAACGCGGGCTATGAAGGTGCTCAAGTTGCGCTATTTGGGTCCACCCAAGATGTTTTAATTAAACTCCCAGGAAGCGTCAGCGATACTTTAGGAGCTGAAATCATACAAGTCTTAAGACAGGAATCTTCTGAGGACATTGATTTAAGAAGAATTGAGTATGTTGGCCCCCAGATTGGAAGTGAATTGAGAGATGATGGAGGCTTAGCCATGTTGTTGGCTTTAGGTTTGATGATGCTTTACATTGCATTCAGGTTTCAATCCAGGTTTGCTGGCGCTGCAGTATTAGCCTTAGTTCATGATGTAATAATTGTCTTGGGGATCTTTTCTTTATTCAATTTAGACTTCGATCTAACAGTTTTAGCAGCTCTATTGGCGGTAATTGGGTACTCACTAAATGATACGATTGTGGTATCAGATAGAATAAGGGAAAACTTAAGAATTCAGCGAGGAGTTGACACAGAAGAAGTCATCAACCTGTCCTTAAATCAAATGTTAAGCAGAACCTTAATTACCTCACTGACTACTTTATTAGTATTAACGTCTCTATATTTATTTGGAGGAGAATTAATTAAGAATTTTGCGCTAGCTTTAATATTTGGTGTAGTGGTGGGTACTTATTCTTCGATTTACATCGCCTCAAATGCTTTAGTGATGATGGGTTTAACCAGCGATCATCTAATAGTTCCTGAAAAAGAGAACGAAGAATTTAACGATTTACCTTAATCTTCAACTATGTTGGCAAATGGTTTTATTGCCTTGAGCATGGGCTTAAAGCATTTAGTGGTTGAAGCGAGAATATTCCCCCCTTCTCGATAATCCACTTCACCAAAATAATTACTCACTAAGCCTCCTGCTTCTTGCACCAGTAAACCACCAGCAGCTATGTCCCAAGTTTCAAGACCACTACCCCAGAAGCCGTCTAACCTGCCTGCAGCAACATTGGCTAAATCTAAGGCAGTAGACCCAGTTCTTCTGATGGTTAAGCCGTGAGAATAAAGGGCTCTAAAAGTTGCAATATTGTCGTGACGAATCCTGCCTGTTTCCGTGTTATGAGAAGAATTGCTAAGGAGCGCCCCTCTGATGCCTTTCCTTTTACTCACTCGAATTCGTCTATTATTTAGATAAGCACCTTTGCCTAAACTGGCGGTGAACTCGTCCTGTCTTTGAACGTCCAAAGTTATGGCATGCAGGGTCTTTCCTTTTTCTACATAAGCAATGGTGATCGCGTAGTACGGGAATCCATGGATATAATTAGTGGTTCCATCTAGTGGGTCGATAATCCAGACTGAATCAGCATCTTCACCTTTTCCTTTTATTTTTCCTATTTCTTCAGATAAATAACTGTGTCTGGGATAGGTCTTTTTTAAAGAACTTATGATGATGTCTTCTACCCTTTTATCCAGTTCGGTAACGTAGTCAGCAGGCCCTTTTTCTATGACATCCATCGCATCTACTGCATCGGCAAAACGAAGCAGTTCTTTGGCTCCTGATCGAGCAGCCTCAAGCGCGATGTTTACTTTAGGTTCCATTATCAATTCAAAGGTTGCGTATTCTATCAGAAGCTTGAAATTAGCCTGATAGAATATGGATATGTCTGAAAAAAAAGATGCGCTGCAATTTGTTGAAGAAGCAGTAAAGTTTATTTTGGTAGGAACCACTCACCCAGGAAATATAGGTGCGGCTGCTAGGGCTATGAAAAATATGGGTATCAAACAATTGGGATTGGTTGCACCCAAACAGTTTCCAGACGAAAAAGCCTTTTATAGAGCAAAAGCTGCAACCGATATTCTTGAGAATGCCCAGGTCCATGAGACTCTGGTTGAAGCTGTCTCTGGTTTTCAGTTAGTGATTGGAACCAGCGCTAGGAATCGTAAAATCCCTTGGCCCATAATGAGTCCAAGAGAGGCTGCTCAAGAAATACTTTCTAACCATAAAGGCGCAAATAAGATAGCTGTAGTATTTGGTAGAGAGGACCGCGGCTTAACAAACGAGGAACTTGGACTATGTAATCTGCATGTGCACATACCTTCAAGTGATGAATACTCCTCATTAAACCTATCCCAAGCAATTCAAATTATTGCTTATGAAATAAGATTAAAAGCCTTGTCAACAGAAGGTAAATCAAAAAAACAAGAGTGGGATGTCCCCCTAGCCGAAAATGCTGAAATTGAAAGACTAATAGAACATTTTGATGAACTTATGCAGGAGGTAGAGTTTTATGACATTGATAACCCCAGACTGCTACTGACCAGAGTGAGAAGGTTTTTTAGACGGTCTAAAATTGATCATATTGAAGCCAATATTTTTAGAGGAGTTTTTGCAGCAATCCAGAAAAAGTTAAAAAGATAGTTTTACTTGTAAGTGTGTTACTTTACTAATACACTTGTATAAGGGTGTTCCCATGCAATGGACTAACGACCAACCGATTTATCAACAGGTACGAAACCACGTTGTTTCGCTGATTATCGACGGAGTTTTAGACGCCGGAGAACCAATACCTTCTGTTAGGCAGATGGCGGTGGAAGGCGGAGTTAACCCTTTAACAGTTTCAAAAGCTTACCAAGAGCTAGTAGACCTCAAGATCGTTGAGAAAAGGAGAGGGCTAGGAATGTTTGTTACTGTACTTGCCAAAAAGCAATTACTTAAGATCGAAAAAGAAAAATTCATGAAAGGGGATTGGCCAGCAGTCTTAAGAAAAGCTAATCAGTTGGATATAGATTTAGTTAAATTAGTTAATAAAAAATAATGATGGAACAAAATAGAGTCATAAAAGCAAGAAATATCCAGAAAAAGTATGCAGGTAGCCAAGCTTTAGCAAATTTCAATTTAGAGGTCTACTCAGGTCAAATAATGGGTCTTATCGGACCAAACGGAGCAGGTAAGTCTACTTTTTTACAAGCTATCTTGGGTCTAGTTGACACGACAGGAGAGCTAGAGGTTCTCGGTCTTTCTCCGAATAAAGATAGACACGAACTATTGAATAGAGTTTGTTCTATAACGGACGTGGCGGTGATGCCTAGATGGATGAAAGTAGGGCAAGTTCTTAAAT
>CAXFFS010000059.1:0-8166 GCA_964002385.1 uncultured Gammaproteobacteria bacterium
AACAGGTCAACCTAAATGGCCCATAACTGAAACTCCTGTCCCTCAGAGTACTGTCACCGGAGAACAGGTCTCACTCACTCAACCAATACCTTCGAGGCCTGCTCCATACGATCATCAAGGGGTAAATGAAAATAACATTATTGATTTTACAGACTCCTTGAAGAGTAAAGCTTTGGATATTATCTCTGAATATAATTACGGTGAATTGTATTTGCCTCCTAGTGATAAAGGCACGTTAACAGTGCCTTCTATAGGAGGTGGAGGTAGCTGGTCAGGAGCTTCTTACCATTCAGGTAAAAATACACTATTTGTCCCTTCAGTGACTTGGCCTTTTGTTACTCGTATAGAAAGAAGTGGGTTACAAACCACCCAAAATAGAGATTTTGTTAATGGCCCTGAAGGATTGCCTCTGATGAAACCTCCATATGGGAGAGTTACAGCCATTTCAATGGATACTGGTGATCATTTATGGGTAGCGCCCATAGGCAGAGGGTACGAACAGAATTCACAAATTTCTAGTTTGTCTTTTGATGATTATTTAGGAGTACCCCAAAGAGTTTTTACAATGACTACAAAGAATTTACTAATATCTGGCCAACAGAGATTAAGTGCTTTTAATCTAGACACTGGCAACAGAGTGGGAGAAGTAAATATCCCTGATGATGTTCAAGGAAATATAATGGCTTATGAATTAAATAATAAGTTATATTTAGTCATACCAATCGGAGGAAGTGGAAATATATCTGAATTGGTTGCTTATTCATTAAATTAATAATAATTAACAACAGGAAAAATTATGGAAAAATTAAATAATCTACTGGAGAGAGCGGCTTCTCCCTTAAAAGCTTACGCTAACTATTTATTGAGAATTGGATTAGGACTATCCTTTTTTCTTCATGGCTATGGAAAACTACCCATTAACGAAGGATTTGTTGGATGGCTTGCTTCAAAAGGCTTCTCATCAGCTAGCTTGATAGCACCTTTACTTGCTTGGGGAGAAATTTTATCTGGCTTAGGAATTCTTCTAGGAGGTTTAATCGGGACCAAAGCAGCTGTTCTTGGGAATGTGGTTACTAGATTATCTGGAGGTGCAATCGGGGTGATAATGATTGGAGCCATAATTATTGCACATTCAGATTGGGGAATTTTTACAGGCGAACGCGGTTCTGTGTTATTTGCAAGTGAGCAACTCTTTTTACTTCTTTTAGGAATCTACTTCGCTATCAAGGGCAATGATTAAAAGTGAATGAAAACTCTTACCATCACAGAAAGTCTTAACCACAATGTCGGCTTAGTTTGGGAAATCATAAGTGATTTATCTAGAAGCGATTGGGTTCCTGGGGTGGATGAGATTTCTATGGAAAATGATACCAGAGAATTTTTTATGCAGGGAATGGGGAAAATAAAGGAGAAAATCCTTCTTTGTGATGAAATAAATAAGGTTCTTAAATATAGTGCTATAGAGACTCCAGCGGAAATAAAACATCATCTTGCTTGTATAGAATTAACAGAGAATGAGACTGGATGCGACTTTAGTTGGAGCACAGAAATAGACCCTGAAATCTACAGTTCTGGGGTAGAACAAGGCATGATTTCAAGCTTAGAACAGCTAAAGAAAATACTAGATAATCAGCTTCCATAGGTACTTGATACCTGTTAAGGTTGAAAGCATGACATCAAATTGTTTTTGGATGTCATGGGGGGATTGGTATGCTTGTTTTGAGTCGTCGAGTAGATGAATCGTTACTTATAGATAAGGATATAAAAATTACAGTTTTGGATATTAAGGGTGGACAGGTTAGGTTAGGGATAACCGCTCCTCAATCTATCAAAGTCCACCGTGAAGAGGTTTTTGATCGAATTCAAAGAGACTCTTCTGATCAAGAAGATTAATAATCTTTAAGATAATTGTATTAATTGAACTTAACTCTTAGGAGTTATAATAAATTGCTGGGCCTGTAGCTCATTAGGATAGAGCGCCTGGCTACGAACTAGGAGGTAGAGGGTTCAAATCCTTCCAGGCCCGCCAAAATCAGGAAAATAAACATGGTAAAAACAACTAAGATAATCTGTATATTAATTTCTCTTGTCTTTACTTCCTTAGTTTTGTCCAACACAGAACGTTTAGAAGGAAAATTAGATAGGAATCTAGACTCACTTATGAAGAAAGTCGTTGCATGGAGGCATGACATACATCAATACCCTGAGTTATCTAATAGGGAGTATAAAACTGCAGCCAAAGTTGCTAAACACCTTACAGATTTGGGATTAGAAGTTAAAACGGATATAGCTTATACCGGTGTGGTTGCCATTCTACAGGGGGGTAAACCGGGTCCAATGGTCGCTTTGAGGGCTGATATGGACGGCCTGCCTGTTAAAGAAATGACAGGATTGCCTTTTGCTTCTAAAGAACGTGATACTTATAACGGTCAAGAAGTCGGAGTGATGCATGCCTGTGGTCATGATGCCCACGTTGCTATTCTTATGGGAGTCGCAGAGTTTCTTACATCTATACAGAAAGATTTAACTGGTAGTGTAATGTTTATATTCCAACCTGCAGAAGAAGGGCCTCCAGTCGGAGAAGGAGGAGGTGCCCAATTAATGCTTGAAGAAGGTATATGGAAGGATAAAAAACCAGATGTTGTATTTGGTTTGCACGTTACTAATGCTCCCCATGGATCAATAGCTTATCGTGAAGGAGCAGCCATGGCAGCAGCAGATCCTTGGAAAATTATTATAAAAGGTCGTCAGGCTCATGGATCTAGACCTTGGGATTCAATAGATCCAATTATGGTTGCCTTTCAAATGGGTAATAACTTCCAGACTATTATTTCCCGTAAGCTCGATTTAAGAGAGTCTCCCGCAGTGATCTCTGTTGGAAGTATCCACGGAGGTATTAGAAGCAATATTATTCCTGCTATGGTTGAGATGGAAGGAACTATTAGAACATTCGATTCTGGAATCAGAGATAAGATTTTCTTTGAAATGAGAAATATAGCTGAGAGTACTGCGAAAATGGCTGGAGCTTCAGTAGAAGTTTTTTTACCAAATGGACAAAATTATCCTGTAACTTTTAACGACGAAGACCTTACAAAAAGAGTTCTGCCTTCACTAAAAAAAATAGTAGGCGAAGACCTGCTTTACCGATCTGAAAGAACAACTGGGGCAGAAGATTTTAGTTTCTTCTCTCAAGAAGTTCCGGGATTCTATTTCTTTCTAGGGGTTAATAAGCCTGATGCTGATCCATTGACAACATCAGGCAATCACTCGCCTTTTTTCTATATTGATGACGGTGCCTTACCTGTGGGCGTAAAAGCTCTAACTCACTTAACTATAGAATACTTAAACGGAGAAATTTAGAAGCCCCAGTTATTAGCTGCTAACCAAGCACCTGAAACCCACAATGCCAATACGGCTTGTATAAGAAGAACTAACATAGAGCCAACAGCCCCTACGGTTCTAAACATACTTGAAGATTCCGGTTGAAATATTCCATAAGCATGAGAAATCCTAGCTAGGATAAAAATATCACCTAAGATTCCAATGGTAAGGTTAGAGAATTGTCCGCTAACTTCCATCAGGCCTGAAAGTATTAGAAAGAAGACAGCGTTTTCAATAAGATTACCGTGCGCTCTGTTAGCTTGCAGTAATTCAAAACTTTCTCCAGTTCCTAACAAGATACCTGTTCCTAGTCTTTGTTGTATCGTTTTAAAAGCCAAAAAAATCGCTATTAGCGTTAAGACTCCAGCATAAAATAATGTAAGCATATTAATACCTTATAATTAATTAAGTTTTCAATTTACAATAATAAACAAGTCATCACAATAAGGAGAGAATATGAATGCAGTAGAAAAATGGTATGAAGTAATGAAATCTAATGACATGGACGAGTTGGATAAATTGCTTGCTGAAGATGTTGTTTTTTATTCTCCGGTTGTCTTCACGCCTCAAAAGGGCAAAGACATAACCAAGATGTATTTGATGGCTGCTGGAGGTGTGTTTGGAGAAGGAGATAAAGCAGAGGTTTCTGATAATAATAAGAATCAATCAAACTTCAAATACATAAAAGAGATTATTGGGGAAAAGTCTGCTTTATTAGAATTTGAATCAGAAATGGACGGCATATATATCAATGGAGTTGATTTAATTAGTTGGAATGAGGAAGGGAAAATAACAGAATTCAAGGTAATTGTAAGACCTCTTCAAGCAGTAAATATGCTTCATCAAAAGATGCAGACCATGCTTGAAAGCATGAAGTAGCTTCTTCTGTTTATGGTAAATAAAATTCAATCTTGGTCAGTACACGCCTTTACTGCTTCAGGAGGTTTGGCTGGTTTTTTATCTTTAGAAGCCATCTTACGTGACAATATTTTTCTGGCCTTCATTTGGCTTTCAGTGGCTTTTTTTATTGACGGTATAGACGGTACTTTCGCAAGGCGCTACAAAGTTAAAGAAATGGTACCAGCCATAGATGGTTCTACACTAGATAATATAGTCGATTATCTAAATTATGTTTTTATTCCAGCAGTCATGGTGTATTGGTTTAATTTAGTACCTTCACAACTTACTCTACTGGCTGTAGCTTTAATTTTAATTGTTTCTTGTTACACCTTTGCAAATACAAAACTGAAAACTGAAGATAATTACTTTAGGGGGTTTCCTGCTGTTTGGAACATGGTCATTTTTTATTTATTTGTAATAGGAACTACACAGCTAACTAACTTTTTAGTTATTGTTTTCTTTTCTGTAATGACTTTTATTCCCCTTAAATATCTGCATCCTTTTAGAGTTAAAGAAAGAAAATCATTGAATTTGTTTATGCTTGCTATTTGGAGTGTATGCTGTGTATTTCTTTTATTAGACTTAAGAGATACACCTACTCAGCTTACTGTATATAGACATTTTTACTACTGGCCATGGGTAGCTTTAAATTTTTATTTTGTCTACGTGTCATTAAGTAGATCTGTTTTCAAGCAAGTCAGAGATTAACACAAAAATGATCGATAAAAGGGGATGACAAACTATGAGTGTTTATAAAATGAAGAAATCACACAATTTATTAGAAAGAGCCAAAGAGGTTATTCCAGGAGGAGTTTTTGGACATTATAAATATGGAATAAGAGATTCAGGTCCCGTGTTTTTCTCAAGAGCTAAGGGAGCTCATTTTTGGGATATTGATGACAATAAATATATCGATCTTATGTGTGCCTATGGTCCAGCAATTTTAGGTTACAACCATCCTGAGGTAGATGAGGCAGCAAAATCTCAGTATGAACTGGGTAACACCGTTAGTCTTGCTTCACCCGTTATGGTTGATTTAGCGACTACTTTAGTAGAAATGGTCGATGCAGCTGAGTGGGCTCTATTTGGTAAGAATGGTGGTGATAGTACTAGTCTAGCAGTGATGATCGCCAGGGCGGCAACAGGAAAAGAAAAAATACTAAAAGTTCGTGATGGTTATCATGGGGTTGCATCTTGGATGCAAGAAAAAGGGCGTCCAGGGACTATCTCTTCAGATACTGACCATGTTTTAACGGTTGAGTGGAATGACTTGCAATCTTTTGAAGAAATTCTAGTTAATCACTCCGATGAAATTGCTTGTTTTATATCTTCTCCATACAACCATCCAGCATTTAGAGACAATGAACTTCCAACTGAGGGGTATTGGCAAAAAGTATCAGCTCTCTGTAAACAGCACGGTATAGTTCTTATAGTGGATGATGTCCGTGCAGGTTTCAGAATAAACCTTTCAGGATCAAATGTAGCTTATGGTTTTACCCCAGATCTTATCTGTTTTGGTAAAGCAATAGCTAATGGTTACCCACTATCAGCTTTAGTGGGCAGTAATGCTCTTAAAGAAGCAGCGGAAGAAGTTTATTTCACCGGTACTCAGTTCTTTAGTGCTGCACCAATGGCAGCTGCACAAGCAACTCTTTTAGAGTTAAAGAAGTCTGATGCTGCTAACCAGATGACTGACTACGGAAAGAAATTAAAGAGTTCTTTAATTGAGGCTGCCGATGAATTTGGATATAAATTTATTGTTTCTGGAGCTCCCGCTATGCCATATTTTCGATTAGCTGAGGTTGAAACAAAAGTACATTTCTCATGGATAGATGAATGTGTAAAGCGTGGAGTCTATATGTTGGGTTACCACAATCATTTCATTTCTACCGCCCATTCTGAAGAAGATCTGGAAACCGTAATTCAGGTTGCTAAAGAAGCCTTTACAACACTGAAAAAAAATTACTAGGAGATTAAAAGGGTGTATAACAAAAAAGGGACTGGCTCAGTCCCCTTTCCTGTTGTTCGCAGGGCGAGAGCTTTTGGTTATTGTGTTTTCGTTCTCTCGCTTCCACTTCAAAAACTTTAACTTTGTTATATTGGTGTTGCCACCTTCTAACCCGTTTTTGGTTTCGCCCGATTAGAATAACAGAATATACATTAAAAGAAACATTTATTTAACGCCTAGTCACTTTTTATACTTCTCGTATATTTTACAAGATTGTGGTTTGTTGTCTGTCCTTGAATAAAGTTGAACCAATCCCCCTGAATGGCCCACAAATACATAAGTATTTACACACCATACCCCGATCGACTCTTGTCTTTCTATCAAATAAATCTCACTATAAGCACTCAGAGAGAATGCTATAGCTATCATTGTTGTTAGTAATTTCTTCATTTGTTTTTCTCCCAATATAAAGAACCTAGCATAGCACTAAGTCAATCCAATAATCCGTTTGGATATTGAAGCAGGGAGATTTGGTTTGGGTTTAGATTTTATTTTTTTTCAATGCTTCTTTGAAATAGGTATCACGTTTTCTAGCGACTTGGTCAACGGTCATGGTTGAACATTTATAGCTTAATTTTTTCTTAGTCATTATCAAAGTCTGCCTATCCAGCTTTACCTCGACACTTCTATTTTCTCTCCAATACAGAATGGAAGTATCTCCTCTTAATTTATCTCCTATTAAATCTTCGAGTTTTGTTAAAAAATTCTGTTTGCTTGAATTGTATAAAACTCTGCCTTTATCAAAATCAATTCTGTACCAGTACGTATCGTGGACTTCTTCAAAGTTTGCTTTTCCACCAGATGAACTGTCAGGCTTGCATTCTAATCCTCTAGCTTCTGACCAAGCATTAGTCGCTAATAGCAGGCTTAGGAGTAAGAGTAGTTTTTTCATTTAACTGCCCTCTTTAATCAATTCTTTGGCTTAGTTCTGTCTAAGTCTTCTTGTGTTCCCATGCCCTCTGTACCTTTATCTTTATCCAAAGCGTATTCAGGTGTACTTATCTCAGGATTTTCTCCGGGTTTACCTGGAGGTGTGAAATATCCCAAAGCATATTGACCCATGCTGTATCCGATTAACTTTTGCAATTTTGGATTGAGATTTTTAGCTAGGTCTGGCGGAGTGGATAGATACTGATTTTCTTCTTGTCTCAGCCAGCCCAGAGTATAGGTAATATTTAGTCCGATACGATCTTCATCCGATTCATTAGCTCCCCCACTATGAAAAACTGAACCGGAGTAGAGAAGAACAGACCCCAAAGACATCTCGGCTTTAGAGATTTCAGACTCAGTTACTTCATGTCTGTCTTCCCACTTAGTGCTGCCCACTGCTAGTCTTGTTGCTCCATTGGTTTTGGTAAAGTCAGTTAAAGCCCACATGGTATTGAGCTGAGGCTCAACATGGCTCAGATGTTTACCCCAAGCCCAACGGTCTCTGTGTATGACTTGGGCTCTTTCTCCTGGTCGAATACGTATTATTTGTGTGAGATGAAGTTGATAGCGCTCGCAATAGTCCAACAGAAACTCATCACAAAGACCTAAAATAAGGTTATCTTCAATTAGTTCTCTGCATTTTTCTGATCGAGACACAAGACCACCAGTACGTGTAGTAAGCCTTCCTCCAAAACCATCTTGCCCATTATTAGTGGCTTCCATGTAGGGATCGGTCTCTTTTCTAAGCTGGTTAACAAACTTTTCATTCAAGACGTTGTCAATTACAAGAGCACCATCAGACTTAAGAGTCTTAGTTATTTTCTCTATGGAATCCGTTTTTTTGAAGTGCTTTAATTCAGACATACTCTTATCTTAATACGTCTAGCGTCCACGTGCGAAAATAGTATCAAAATATTGTACGTAGAATATGCATAAAGCAAGTCGTA
>CAXFFS010000060.1:0-8006 GCA_964002385.1 uncultured Gammaproteobacteria bacterium
CCTGAGTTCATTAAAACCACTAAAGAGAGAAGTAGAAACTTCTTCATGATTTAACAACTTCTACCCCTAATAACTCTTGAGCGTCTGAAAGACCACCCAAGTTGATTACTTTTAAGTATCCTAAATTTTTGAGAATCTCTAAAGCTTTCTCAGATCTGTTACCGCTTTGACAATAGAGCAAGATCGTCTGTTTTTTATAACTTGAGACCTCTCCTATCTTACTTTCCAAATTTGTCCATTCTATGTGTTTAGCATTAGAAAGATGGCCTTCTTGCCATTCTGCTAAGGAACGTACATCAATTACTATTGCCTTTTTTGCTGAGACTAGTACGTCTGCCTTTTGTTTATCAATTCTTTCAATTGATTTTATGTAACAAGGCATATCCTCTGCGTAAATTTTATCTCTGGAATTAGAGCAAGTTCTTGATAAAGTGCTTTTGAAAACGAGAGATTGTTCAAAAATAAGGTTTGGGCAGCGATTCATTAAGGTAACTAAGAAAGGTTTAGAATGAGTGGGCGACCAGACAATTAACCTTTTATCATCCAGGGCATGCCAACCACTAATATCCTGGACTCTGAAACAATCTTTTGAAGGTTTTTCCTCTGCCCATAGGTTATTAAGTAGAAAGATTAATAAAATGGGCAACAATCTTTTTAGTATCATTTCATTCACTTAAACTAATCCCCATTAACTCTTCCATATTCCCATGATAGAAAGCTTCCATAGTGGATTCATCACAATTTTCCATTTTAGCTTCAAATTTTTTGATAGGATCCGAAGTTCCCTCTGGATGAGGGTAATCAGAAGCAAACACTAACATCTCCTTACCAACATTTTCTATAATCCAGCCCACTGGCTCACCCGCAAAAGGTGATACTTTAAGATGTTTTTTTGCCACTTCAGACGGCAGCTGGTCATATTTCTTTTGTCTTTTAAATAATGAAGCTGTGTAGTCTAAAGCCTTGAGCCAAGAAGGTAACCAAAAGGCTCCATGCTCCATCGAAATAGCTCTTAATCCGGGATGTCTAGCAAAGACTCCATCAAAAATCATAGCGGATAAAAATATTTCTGCACTACTATTTATAGTCATCAGGCCTAACTCTCCAGTAGGCGCATCTCCGCCTAACTCGAGAGTATCCTTCCCATTATTGCTAAAGCTTTTAGGGACAGCTCTGTAATGTCCATTAACTGCAACATGACAGACCAGAGGAACCTTAGTTTTTTCAAAATAAGCCCAAATGGGATCGAAATCAGGGTGGGTGAAGGATCTGTTGTTAGGATTAGGCTCATTGGTATCCACCATAAATGTGTAACAGCCATCATCAAAACCTTTCTTCATAAGCTCAATTGAGATCTCTGGTCCTAAACTTAAGGGAATATAACCAATGGCCTTCAAGCGATCATCAGAAGCACAGAATTTACCCATAGCAGAGTTCAATGATCTTGCACCCGCTTCGAGCACCTCTATATTGTCAACATGAGCGACTTGATGAAAAGCAAAAGTAGGCAAAATCCATTGCATTTGGAAGCCAAATAAATCAAGTACATGAGATCGCTCCTTAGAATCAAAAGCTCCTAACCTGTTCCATCCACTTTTAGTATTATCTAAAAGAGCAGCTTCAAATTTAGCCATGGCTTTAGGGTCCTTACTCCTCTTTAAGAACAGCTCTCTACCTCTATCTAAACCTGCTTGAATTACAGGAAGTTCTTTTTGTTCTGACATTTTAGGCAGAAGCTTTTTATCTTCTTTATTTGCAGCATTCTGAAGAAAGTCATCAAGTTCAATAACATGGCTGTCAGCATCAATTATTCTTCTGTGTTTTGCGTAGGTCATTTTTTAAGCTTTTTTATTAATTAACTTTAAGTCTATTAGACGACTGTCTTTTGGTCTAGTTCAAAGATAATGAAAGTAGTTCACCTGGTTTTGGAGTTATAAAAAAATTATCTGATAAGTTCAATTTTTTTAACTCTTTATTAATCAACTCAGCTGGTTCAAGAATATCTTCGTCAGTCAAAATAAATGTCCCCCAGTGCATTCCTACAGACCTAGTTACGCCAAGATCAAGAGAAATTTGAATTGATTCAGCTGGTTTCACGTGGTGATAGCTCATGAACCAACGAGGGTTATAACCTCCTATCGGGATCATTGCAAAATCTGGTGACCCTAATTTTGATCTGGTTTCCTTAAAATCCGCTGAATAACCTGTATCTCCAGCATGATAAAGAGAAAGATCCAAAGATTTCATAAACCACCCACCCCAAAGACTTTTGTTACGATCTCTAAAGCCTCTTGCAGACCAATGCTGAACAGGAGAAAAAGTGAATAGAGTATTCTTAATTTTTATATCTTCCCACCATAGAAATTCCTCAACATTTTTAATTCCATGCTTAATTAGGAGATTTTTATCTCCTTTAGGAACAAGAAATAAAGCATTTGGATTAAGCTTATACAAAGTTTTTAAACTTTTTATATCTAGATGATCATAGTGGTTATGACTAACAGTAATAACATCTAAGGAGGGTAGCTCTTGTAATGAAATAGCAGGTGAAATTAGACGTTTAGGACCTGCAATAGAAAAAGGTGAAGCTCTTTTGGAAAACACTGGATCAGTTAAAATAGTTAGATCTCCAGTATTTAGAAGATAAGTTGAATGTCCAATCCATACCGCGTAGTTCTTAGATTCTTCTCCCAACTGTTTCCATTGATCTGAAGTTTCTATTTGAACTGCTTCAGGTTCCTTTCGTGTGAATCGCCATCTTAAAAATTCCTTTAAAGATCTCTCACTGTCGAAAGAGGTGTGATTGGTGTTACTAAATCTTTCTTCTGACATTGCAAAATTAGAAGCTACCAATAAACATATAAGAAAAATTTTCACGTGTTAAAACAAATTTTTTAGGGCTTCAAATTGCTCTGATGTAAGCTCCCCTTTTTCCTCTGCCTTAATACATTCTTTTAGTTCATCTCTATTTTTAACACCCAAAATTACTGATCCAACCTTTGGTATACTTAAAGCATATCTATGAGCCAAGCTAGCTGGGGATTCGTTCCATTTGGCCGCCAACTCTCTAAAAGGCTCTGCTCTCATATAATCATCAAAATCTTTTTTATCAAAACCAGAAGGATGTGGCTCTCTATCCATACTTCCAGTTAAAGCCCCTGCCTGAACTGCTCTTATAGCTAGGATAGAAAGATCATTTTTTTGACATTCTTCCAAGATTACATTGGGATGGAAGTTTTCATCGACGTAACCTATTGCTCCTGCTGAATTCAATGGGTTTACAACACATTGAATAGCCTCAGGAGGTGTTTCATGATTTATGGCTTTTACTAAAGCTTGATGATGGCCCATACCTCCAATACCCCAATGATCAATTTTTCCTTCTTGTTTCAGTTTTTCAAAAGCTGGTATAACTGCATTAAAGTAGGAACTTAACGACGTTGTATTTCTTTCTCTCATTTCATTGAAATTGGACAGCTCAAAATTGTCTTCTCGTAACTGAGAGTGCAAAAGGAAAAGATTTACCTTTTCCATATTCATGTATTCTAAGCTTGTGGTTAAAGATGAATTTAAACGATCGTAAACCTCCGCATCTGGTAAAGTTCCAAGGCTGCATTTAGTGGTAAAATTCAAGCCATCTAGATTCTTTCCTTCAAACGCTTCACCCACAACCCTCTCCGCCTCTCCTTTTCCATACATAGGAGCAACATCAAAGTGATTAATGCCTTCTTTAAGAGCTAAATTTACAGTTTTTACTGCTTCCTCTCTAGTAGTCTCTCCCCAAACCTGTCCCAGGCCTCCTCCTCCTAAAGTAAGGGAGCTTACTTCCCCAAAGGGAAAGAATGGTCTCTTGTTCATTGAGTTAAAATGAAACAAGCATTACAAAGAGTTCTGTTAATCTAAATAACAAATTGATCTTCTGACAACAACTTTATTGTTCTCGTTATAGATATCGAGAAATGCGTTAAATTCTTTTTGATCTTGCTCACTAAATTCTCTATTGCCCCAAAGTTCTCTGATTTCTAAACTAGGAAATAAAACTATCGTTGATAGTCTGTAAGGTTTTTCAATTGTTGTGTTCTCATTTCTTTCATACTCAACAGCAGGGACTACCTGAACATCAAATCCTCTATCAGTATAAAATTTTTGGTGGAGACCAACGGCTTTCTTAAAACCCTCTACCGTTCCAGATTTAAGAATCTCCGACACATACAAGTTTCCTACTTGTCCTTCACAGTCCGAAAAATTATTTGATTTTTCATGGTGCATTGAAGCAAGTGAAGAAGTTATTAGAGCCGTTAACAATATAAGTAAATATTTCTGTATTTTCATAATTACACCTTTAGTTTTAATTAAGTCTAGTTTAATAAGCTGAAAGATTTCAACTATAGTTTCCTTAAAATATCATTTTTTCTGTTGCACATGGGGTACTCTTTCTCATTCCAAAATACTTTCCATGTGGGGTCTCCTGTCAGCGAAGTAACTATACCAAATTATAAAAATGCTTCTTAATGCAAGTTCACCTTTTTTTATTTGGAATATTCTTTAGAATTCACCCCCCTCAAACATGATAAAAGAATTAGAAATAGGCTGGGAGGAATGGATTAACTTACCTTCTCTTAATATTCCCGCAATAAAAGTAAAAGTTGATACAGGGGCTCAAACTTCTGCACTACATGCCAAGCACATAGAGGTATTTAGTGTACAGAAAAAGAAACACGTAAGATTTGAAGTTTCTCCTTTACCAGAAAGACCTAACTTAACCATTTCTTGTTCTGCTCCTCTAATAGATAAAAGAAAAGTTACCAGTTCCAATGGAGAGTCTGAAAATAGATACATTATTAAGACTGTATTAGTACTGGGTATAAAAGAATGGGAAGCAGATATATCTTTAACTGACAGAGAATCAATGCAATACAGAATGCTTTTAGGAAGATCCGCTCTAAATCCTGAAATGATAGTTCATCCAACTGAGAGCTTCTTATTAGGTGGATTAGACAAAGGGGTTTACAGAAAGAAAAAAACAAAGTCGGTTAAATCCAGAAGAGCTCTCAGAATTGCGCTGTTGACCCGAGAACCTAATAATTACTCCTCTAAAAAAATTAAACTAGCAGGAGAAGCTCGAGGTCATGAAGTAGAAACAATTAATACAACTAGATGTTATCTAGATGTAGACATGGACAATCCTCAAATATATTACGAAGGTAATCCTCTCCCAAAATACGATATTGTAATTCCTCGAGTAGGAGCATCTATTACATCCTATGGGCTGGCTGTCACTAGACAGTTTCTTTTAACAGGCGCTACTTCACTGAACGAACCTCAAGCCATAGCTAATTCCAGAGATAAATTAATGGCTCACCAACTCTTAGCGTCAGCAGGAATTGATATACCTGTAACTGGATTTGCCTCTTCTTCTAAAGATACTAAAGGAATTATTGACACAGTGGGCAGTATCCCTCTAATCATAAAATTAGCTGAATCTTCTCAGGGTAGAGGCGTAATTTTAGCTGAGACTAAGAAAGCTGCAGAAACAGTCATAAGCGCATTTAGAGGATTAAAAGCCAATTTCTTAGTTCAAGAATTTATCGAAGAATCTAAAGGAGAAGATATTCGATGCTTAGTCGTTGGAGGTAAGGTAATTGGTTCAATTAAAAGAATTAATAAAGGGGATGATTTCAGATCAAATATACATCAAGGAGGAACTGCTGAAAAAGCTACACTATCAAGAAAAGAAAGATCAGTAGCGGTAAGGGCAGCCAAGGCTCTTGGTTTATCTGTAGCAGGAGTAGATATACTTAGAAGCAAAAGAGGACCTTTAGTTTTAGAAGTTAATAGCTCACCAGGCATACAAAGCCTAGACCAAACTCTTGAAATAGATGTTGCGGAACAAATTATAATCTTCTGTGAATCCCAAATCTAAAGAAAGTTTGCTAGATAAAGTGATGAAATATGGCACTTTCTGGACAAAGATCGACTTTATTTTAGGATAGTCGATTCTTAAGTTTAGTTGGCGACTTCTTTCCAAACGAAAAACTTTGTCACGATAATAAAACTTAAAATTATCCATATGCCAATTCCTAGAGTTGTTGTATTTAAAATCAGCAAAGATGTTCCGTCATTAGCAATATCTCGCAATCCAGTAGCTATAACACTCAAAGGAAGAGCGTGAGCAAAAGGCTGCATGAGCTCAGGCATAGAGCTGATTGGGAAAAAAACACCTGATAATATTAATTGAGGAAAAATAAACGCACTAACCATAGGTCTAATAGCTTCTTGAGTTTTGGCGATACTTCCCAAACAAAACCCCAGACAAAGAAAGATAACGGTACCAAGTATGACCATTCCGTAGAGAGAGTAGAAACTACCTACAATTTTTATATCTAAAAGAGTTATGGCAAGACCAAGAACAACTGAGATTTGTACTAGAACAATTGCCATTCGAGCTAGAACAATAGAAACAATAAAATCTTTTGGTTGAATGGGGGTTACAAAAAGTCTTTTTAAAATTCCTCTACGCCTGTATTCAACTATATTGAAACCGCTGCCTGCAAGACTTAGATTCATGAGCATGAAAGCCAGTAGTCCAGGAAGTAAGAAATCTATATAACGTTGTGGCCTCGCTTTAACATCTTCAATCTTAAGACTAAACATGGGCTCAACGTTTCTTAACTCTCGCTCAATAGAAAGCAAGCTTGAGTTAAGAGCTTCTTTAATAGCCCCTAATTGTCTTACTTGTGAAGCATCCAGCAACAATCTTAATTCTCCTGTTTTCTCTAGGTAATCAAAGTTTTCAGGTATAACGATAATGGCTGTTTGATCTCCCAAGAATAACTGTTCTTTAAGATAAGATTCTTCTCCTTCTGTCACATTGAAGAGCGGATCACCTGTAACTAGTTCGGTGAAGTTCTTGGATACGCTATTGGTGGAATTATTCACTAGACCTAAATTTATAGGATCTGATTCTCCTCCTGAGAACAAGAAAGCTCCTATAAAGACTAGGGGAAAAAAAAGACTAAACAAGATTGATTGACGATCTCTTAAGAAAATCTTTAAAAATACTTTTGCTAGATGGAGTTGTAAGCTTGTAAACATCTTAATCCCTAAGTTTATGCCCGGTAAGAGCAAGGAATACATCTTCAATATTTCCATGTAAAGCTGCTTGCTGTGGCTCTGAAGCATATTTCTGAATTAAGCCATGTGGAGTGTCTTCCGCAACTAATTTTCCTTGATCCATAATCGCAATACGATTGCATAAGTATTCTGCCTCCTCCATGTTATGAGTAGTTAACACTATAGTCATACCTGCTGAATTAAGGTCTTTTACTAGATTCCAGAGATTGCGTTTTGCTTGAGGGTCTAAACCTGTAGTAGGTTCATCTAAAAATAGAATCTTGGGATTGTTGACAAGAGCACAAGCAATTGAGAAGCGTTGCTTTTGACCTCCAGAAAGCTCCTCAGGCTTAGCTTTTGATTTATCTAAAAGGTCTACTTTTTTTAATAAGTTGGCAGAATCAATTTCTTGAGAATAAAGCTTACCAAAAAGAATAAGTAGTTCCGTTAGATCAAGTCTGTCAAAGTATTCGTTAGCTTGGAGTTGAACACCAATAATTTCTTTTACCTTAAAGGTATTG
The DNA here is from genome assembly GCA_964002385.1 of uncultured Gammaproteobacteria bacterium. GTDB lineage: Bacteria > Pseudomonadota > Gammaproteobacteria > Magnimaribacterales > Magnimaribacteraceae > AEGEAN-183. The sequence continues at coordinate 7,635 of CAXFFS010000060.1, forward strand.
CTACTTACATCTAAGCCATCGATTAAAGCAGAACCGCCATCAATATCATTTAGGCCTTCCAGCATTTCAAGAGTTGTGGTTTTACCTGCTCCATTTGGACCAAGGATTCCGTAGACCTCACCAACTTCAATGTTGAAAGTAATTCCATCTACGGCTTTGAACGATTCTTTTTTATTTCCTGGTTGAGGATAAGATTTATAAAGATTTTTAACTTCAATGATATTCATAAAATATTTTATTCAAGAAGCTAATCATTACATCTAATGCTGGTGGAGCATTTACCTCAAAGTTATTGCCTAAAAACCCTTTGGAATTTGAGTCTAAGAAAGCATGACCTTGACCTTGATATTCCCAATATTCAGCATGGTGTCC
>CAXFFS010000061.1:0-7954 GCA_964002385.1 uncultured Gammaproteobacteria bacterium
GATTGAGACCTGATGGTGTACTGGTAGGAAAGCTTTTAGCTGAACAAAAGGGTTTCAAGATAGGCGATAAAGTAAGAATAAAATCTCACTCGATGAATGAAGACGGTACTTACAATTGGGAATTTGAGGTGGTAGGTTTTTACACGGTTAAAATCTATACCGGTGATGAAATAGGTATTATAGCCAATTACAAATACATTGATGACAGTCGTGTCAGTATGAAGGGAACTACCAGCTTCATAATAGCTAAGGTTTTATCACCGGAGCTCGCTGATGGTATTTCAACCAAGATTGATGAGAACTTCAAAAACTCTGACAGAGCCACCAGAACTGGAGCAGAAAATCAATTAGCCATGGAGATGGTAGGGCAATTTGGAGATATTGAGTTAGTCATTAACCTTATTTTATCAGCCGTCTTTTTTACCATTCTTTTAGTGACTGGAAACACCATGAGTCAAGCCGTTCGAGAACGAACAGCAGATTTGGCAGTATTAAAGAGTATTGGTTATGGAGACATGCAGCTTTTTATGATGGTAATGCTGGAATCTTTCATTATTATTTTTACGGGTTTGATTCTAGGTCTAGGATTAACCCTTTTATCCATTCCAGCAATTATTGTGGCGAGTCAGGGTATGGCCGAAGATGCAATCTTTTTGAGCACCTCGTCTATATTATTGGCTTTTGGCATTGGTGTTTTTGTTTCTTTGGTTTCTTCTTTCATGCCTGCTCAAAGGGCTCTCAAGCTTAAAGTAGTGGATGCTTTAGCCAAAGGATAATAATGAAATACTGGATGTTAATTTCCGCTGCCCTTAAAAGAAAACAAACTAGAACCGTTCTGACTATTTGCTCCATTATAGTTGCCTTCGTTTTATTTGGCACTTTGAGATCTGTTGCGGTTGCTTTTACTGAAGATGTAGATTTTTCTGGAGACAATCGTCTTATCGTGATGTCAAAACTTTCCTTTATTGAACCCCTTCCTCTGGCTTATCATCAAAGAATACAGTCGGTAGAAGGCGTGGATCTTGTAGTGCACCGAGAATGGTTTGGCGGCACTTACATAGACGTTAACAACTTCTTTCCAAAATGGCCTGTGAACGCAGAAGCATGGTTCGATGTTTATCCAGAATTCATTATCTCTGAGCAAGAGAAACTAGATTTTGCCAATACCAGAACCGGCATGGTTGCAGGCAAAGCCATAGCTGAAAAATACAACTGGAAGGTTGGTGACAAGATTCCCATCATGGGCGATATTTGGCAGAAAGAAGATGGTTCCATCTTATGGGAATTTGATTTAGTTGGAATATTTTCTCAAGAAGAAGGTTCGGGGGTATATGGCGGAGACGAACAAGCGTTTATCAATCACAGTTATTTTGAAGAAGCAAGGATGTGGGGAAAGGGAACGGTCGGGAATTTCATCGTGAAGGTTAAGAATAAGGAAGACAATGAGCGAATAGCTAAAGAAATCGACAAAATGTTTGCTAATTCAAGCAATGAAACCAAGACTTCCACTGAAGCTGCTTTTAGCAAAATGTTTGCTGAGCAAGTTGGGGACATTGGCTTAATCATGAATTCAATATTGGCTGCTGTTTTTTTCACCATGCTTCTGGTTACTGGCAACACCATGAGCCAGGCAGTTAGAGAAAGGACTTCGGAGATAGCAGTTTTCAAAGCCATAGGTTATTCAGATAAAAGAGTCTTGAGCTTAATTTTATCTGAGTCTATGTTTATATGCTTTTTGGGTATGGCAATAGGCATTGCCATAAGTTTTATTGTATTTATATTTTTAGAAGAGGATTTGTCTGAATTGGTTGAAGGTATCTCTTTTCAACCATCAGTCTTGTCGTGGGCTTTTGCTACAGCTTTAGCTATGGCTTTAATTGCAGGTTTACCTCCGGCAGTAGGAGCCATGCGGTTAAAAGTTGTAGACGCTTTAAGGAAGGATTAAAAAATGAAACAGATATTAGCTATAACAGGTATGAACATCAGAACGATTTTGCAAAGGTCAGGAGCTTCCATAGTTATTATTATAGGCATAGCTGGGTCGGTAGCAGTAATGGTGTCTTTATTAGCCATGGCCGAAGGGTTAAGCAAAACAATAGCCAGCACCGGTCAGGAAGATAGAGCCTTAATCTTTAGAGAAGGCTCCAATTCTGAGATGAGCAGTGGTATTGCTATGACCGATCTAGCCATTATTGAAAATACTCAAGGCATAAAAAAATCTGAAGATGGACCAATGATTGCGGCAGAGATTTTCACGATCATAGATCTAAAGAAGAAAGGGGCTGTGGACACTTCTAATTTACCTTTGCGTGGAGTCCAAGAGATGAGCTTTAAGATTCGACCCGAGCTTAAGATTATTGAAGGGAAAAATTTCTTCCCAGGAAAAGGCGAGATTATTGTCGGAAAAGGTGCTGCCAATGAATACGAGGGGCTTGAATTAGGCAATAAAATTAAAATCAGAGATTCTGAGTGGACAGTTGTCGGAATTTTCTCAACCGGGGGAGACGTTCACGAATCTGAGATATGGGCTGATCTTGCTGTGACCCAAGGAGCTTTCAGAAGAGGAGCCTCTGCTTCGATTGCGATTGTACAAATGGAAGAAAATGCTTCCATTACAGATCTTGGCGCCACCTTAGAATTAGATCCCAGATTGGATTTAAAAGTTCAAGGAGAGGTTGATTTTTATGAAGAGCAATCTTCTGGAGCCTCAAGTTTGATTCAAGCCTTTGGCTATACCGTCGCTGTAATCATGGCTATCGGAGCTGTTTTTGCGGCTCTCAATACCATGTACAGCGCAGTATCAACTCGCTTGGTTGAGATTGGAACATTGAGAGCGGTAGGATTTCATGGAAGCTCGGTTTTATTTGCTTTGATGATCGAGTCTATGTTTTTGGCTCTGCTGGGAGGATTGTTGGGAGCAGGCCTGTCTTATTTAATTTTTAATGGTTATACCGTTTCAACGTTGGCTTCAGTATCTTTTACTCAAACTGCTTTTGATTTTGCCGTTACCGGTGAAATCATTGGACAAGGTCTGATTCTGGCTTTAATTGTTGGATTCCTTGGAGGGGTGTTGCCTGCTAGAAGGGCCGCCACACAGGATATAACTGAAGCTTTAAGGGCTATTTAGTAGTTCTGTTTCGCTCAATAACAGACCGTTATTGTCTGCGTATACGTGTTGCCCTGATTTAAAAGTTAGACCCCCAAAAGATATTTCAACACCTAATTCTCCAAGTCCTCTTTTTTTACTTTTTATTGGGTAAGTACCAAGAGCTTGTACTCCTAAATCTAATGTTCTAATAATGTCGACATCCCTAATGTAGCCATTAATTACAATACCTGACCAATTGTTTTTGACACCAGCTTCTGCTATTAAGTCACCAAGTAGTGCTACTGTATTGATGCCTCCTGCATCGACTACCAGGATTTTTCCATTTCCTTCAGAATTTAATAGCTCTTTAACTATCGAGTTATCGTCAGGGCATTGAAGAGTTTCAATGGGACCACTAAAAAAAGATTTGCCCCCATAATTTGTCATTATAGGTTCTAGTGCTTTAGTTTCAGGAAAAGCGTCTGAAAGATCGGGTGTAGACAATTCCACTTAAGCGACTCTCTGTTCTCCTCTTATCAAAGATCCAGGCAAAGCTCCAGTTGCTTCGTCATCTTTAAAAGTAACCACACCGCTCTTTATGGTTGCTTTATAGCCTGTGGCTTTTTGAATAATCCTCCTACTTCCAGTAGGTAAATCATGGACCATCTCAGGTTTAAAGACACACAACTTATCGTGATCAATTATATTAATATCAGCCAACAGTCCTTCTTTTAGTTGACCTCTGTCCATAAGGCCAAAAGTCTCAGCAGTTTCTTTAGTTTGCTTGTTTATTATAAATTCAACAGGAATCTTTTCTCCTCTGGTCCTGTCCTTACTCCAATGGGATACATTCCAAGTTGGCATGCTAGCATCACAGATTAAACCGCAGTGTGCTCCTCCATCACTCAGTCCTGCCACAGAGCTTTTGAACTCGATCAGCATTTTATAGAAATCTAAACTGTGATTTGGGTAAGGACCAAAAGGGGCCCAAATAAATGTCTTCCCATCGTTTTTCAGCATTTCATCATAAGCAACTTCCATTGCCTCCTTTCCTTCAGACTCAGCAATACCAGCAACACTTGACTCCCTTGGTGGTTCATAATCAGGAACATGATCCATAGGAAACTGTTGCTCGAAAGTAGTAATGAGCCTGTAGACTAAATGATTACGATCTACCATTGGTTCTTCGCTCAAAAGTTTTTCTTTGAACTCTGGAGTTCTCATGACTTTAACTTTTTCCTCTAAAGATTTATTAGCTATTTCTGAATAGCTCGGGTGAGCTATGAATGGGTGCACAGAGGATTCTAGACTAAACAACATACCTGTAGGCCTTCCAGAGTATTGAGGTCTAATTTTTACGCCTTTAGAGAAGTTTTCTTCACAGTACTTCCATACACTAAAAGGATCTCCACTAGTTTGAGCATAGGTTAGAGTCCTGTCTGATTCCTCTACAAACTCTTTGATCCAATCTAACTCAATGTCTTTATCCATCCAATCAGAGACTATTTCTAGAGTTCCCTCACCTAAGTTAGCAATAGCATTGGCTATCTTTCTCATTTCCTTAGCGCTAGCCTCTGTGCCAGGAACATATTCTCCAGATTTATCTGTGTGAAGATAAGTTCTAGAGGTACTGAAACCTAAAGCTCCAGCTTTAATTGCCTCTTCAGTAATTTCAGCCATCTTTTCTATTTCCTCATCTGAAGCATCTTCTTTCCCTTGGCATCTGTCATACCCCATCACATAGGATCTGATAGGACCATGACCAACCATAGCTCCAACATCCATTACCAGCTCTTTCTTTTCGATGGTATCCAGGTACTCAGGAAAAGTTTCCCAGCCCCAATCTATGCCCTCATGAAGTGCGGTACCAGGAATGTCTTCAACCCCTTCCATTAATTGAATTAAGAATTCTTCTGACCCAGGTTTAACGGGCGCAAATCCTACTCCGCAGTTGCCCATAACGACAGTGGTTACACCGTGCCAGCAAGAAGGGCTTAGATAGGAATCCCAGCAAACTTGGCCATCATAATGGGTATGTATATCCACCCAACCAGGTGTAACTAGGTGACCACCTGCATCAATTTCTTCTTTTCCTTGTTCTTCAACGAGTCCTACTTTAGATATACGATCTTTATCAATTGCAATATCACCAACAAAGGCTTTCTTGCCACTACCATCTACTATTTTTCCATTTCTTATTACTAGGTCATGCATATAGGTTCTCCTTTTTTAAGAATAGTTTTAATAATAGCTTCTTTCTTGACAACAACAAAATATCAGGAGAAGGTATCTTGGATGAGTAACATCCGCGAATTTAAGATCGAGGTTTTAGAAGAGGATATAGAAGACCTGAAACGACGCTTAGTCTCAACCAGATGGCCTGAAAAAGAAACCGTAGAAGATTGGACTCAAGGAATTCCAGACGCATATATGAGAGAGCTTAGCGAGTACTGGTTGCATGAGTACGATTGGCGAGCAAGGGAGGCATATCACAATCGTCTCCCCCAATTTTTGTCCACCTTTGAAGATTTGGATATCCACTTTATCCACTGTGTTAGTCCCCATAGCCAAGCCAAGCCTTTATTGATAACACATGGCTGGCCCGGTTCAGTTGTTGAATTTCATAAAGTGATAGAGCCACTAGTGGATCCGGTTGCTCATGGAGGCAGTGAAGACGATTCATTCAACGTTGTGTGTCCTTCACTTCCTGGGTATGGGTTTTCAGGCAAGCCTAATCAAACGGGTTTTGGGGTTGAGAAGATCGCCGGTATTTGGGACGAATTGATGAATGAGCTTGATTACAGTGAGTATTTTGCTCAAGGCGGTGATTGGGGTTCCGCAGTGACAACGGCGATAGCAATGCAGGATCGGGGCAGTTGCAAAGGAATACATGTGAATATGCCTTCGGCACCCCCCACGAAAGAGGCTCGAGAAAACCCTACTGAAAGGGATAAAATTGCGTTTGAAGGCGGAAATTATTATCAACAATGGGGTGCAGGCTATTCAAAGCAACAAAGTACCCGACCTCAAACTTTAGGATATGGACTTGTCGACTCTCCCGTAGGTCAAGCCAGTTGGATTATAGAAAAATTTTATGAGTGGACCGATTGTAATGGCCATCCAGAAAATGCTCTCAGTAAGGATGAGCTTTTAGATAACGTAATGTTTTATTGGCTAACCGGTAGTGGGGCGTCCTCTGCTCGCTTGTATTGGGAAAGTTTTGGAAAAGCTTTTGGAGCTAACGTTAATAAAGTTAAGCTACCTACTGGCTGTAGTATTTTTCCAAAAGAAATTGTTCCTACCCCCAAGAGCTGGGCAGAAAATGTTTACAGCAATATCGTGTATTGGAACGAATTAGATAAGGGTGGCCACTTTGCTGCTTTTGAACAACCAGACCTGTTTGTCGATGAGCTCCGTAACTGTTTTCGGTTAATGAGATAACAACTCAAACTAATTTCTTTCAAATAAGGAATCACCTTCTTGACAAGTTCTTTTCCTTCACGTTTCATAAAGGAATCAAAACAAGGAAGAATAAATCATGAGTTCATTAAAAGTTGTTTCCCCAGCGTCTGTAGGACTGGATGGCAAAGTAATGGGGAATATAAGAGATTACCTTAAAGAACAGTACGTAGAGCCCGGTAAATACGTAGGTACTTTAACTTTAGTAGCCAGAAAAGGTGAAATAGCTTACCTAGATGCACTTGGTTTTATGGATCGAGAAAACAAAAAAGCCATGCAAGAAGATGCCATTTTTAGCATCTATTCAATGTCCAAACCCATAACCAGTATCGCCTTAATGCAACTTTACGAAAAAAGCCTCTTTCGGTTAGATGATCCTATACATTGGCACATACCTTCTTGGAGAAACTTAAGGGTCTATGAGTCGGGTCTTTATCCCAATTTCTTAACTTCAAGACCAAATCGTCATATGACCATTAGAGATCTGCTCTCTCACATGTCGGGACTGACTTACGATTTCATGTTAAGAACCAATGTTGATGCTGCTTATCGAAAAACAAAACTGCAAGCGACAGGTGATTTGCAAGCTATGATTGATACGCTGGCTCAGTTGCCTTTGGAGTTTTCACCTGGAGAACAGTGGAATTACTCAGTTTCAACCGATGTCTGCGGTTACTTAGTTGAACACTTTTCTGGCATGAAGTTGGACAAGTATTTTCAAAAACATATTTTTGATCCTTTGGGCATGGAGGACACCGGTTTTTCTTGCGCGAAGGAGAAAGTAGACCGACTGGCTTCACTTTACGAACAACACCCCAAGAAGGGACCGGTTTTGGTTGATCCAGGTGGAGCTAAGACAGCCAGAGTTAAAAAAAGGAAGATGCTCTCAGGAGGTGGTGGACTGTTATCGACTATGTCAGATTACTATCGTTTTTGTTCTATGTTGTTGAATCAGGGCGAACTCGATGGCACCAGAATAATCGGACGCAAGACGCTTGCCATGATGGCTTCAAACCATCTGCCAGATAATAAGGATTTAACTGAAATGAGCCAATCGGCTTTCAGCGAAACCACTTATCAGGGAGTAGGGTTTGGTTTAGGTTTTTCCGTGATACTGGATCCAGTTAAAACTCAATCTCTAACAGATGTGGGAGAGTATGGCTGGGGTGGTGCAGCCTCAACGGTATTCTGGGTAAATCCGAAAGAAGAAATGGTAGTCATATTCTTAACTCAGTTATTACCTTCTTCAACTTACCAAGTTAGAAGAGAGCTTAGGTCTTTGGTTTATTCTTCGTTGATGCCTGAGTAAATGAGTTTGGTATAGCTGGTGTTGGAGAGTTTTATTTAGGAGAATATTATGAACAAAGAGAATATTGATATCGTCAAAGCAGAAGGCGATCTCATAGA
>CAXFFS010000062.1:0-7915 GCA_964002385.1 uncultured Gammaproteobacteria bacterium
ATTCTTGAAACTCTTTTAATTTAACTCTAGCTGTTTCTATTTGCATACCAGAGGTCAATTTAATATTTTCTAATTTATTTACATATGAAGTTATGAACCCAAAACTTGTGTGCGAGTTATTTTCTACAGGGGTTCCAGGAAGGTAATGTTGAAGAAATTCCATCTTAGTTTTTCTGAAATAAGGTATAAACGAAACAATCTTATCGTTAGGCGACCATAAAAATTTTAGATTTGATTTCAAGGAATAAGCATCCCTATAAGCCTCAGGGTTAAGATTCTTCTCACTTTCCGTTTTATCTTTATAGATGTCTTTTCCTGATATATATCCGGCTGTCTCTTGATTAAGATTAGTTAGTCTTAAGTTAAAAATTGTATCTGCGTTGTAAACAATAAACTTATTCTTTAAATGAAATTTTTGTTGGTCGTATCCAGATTCTTTTCTGAATCCACCATCACTAGAAAATAAGGAGTTTATTCTCCAGTTTTTAGAATCTCCAATGGATGATTTGAAATTTTTATATCTATTAGGGCCTATATTTGAAGAGAATGTATTTATGTCTTCTATAGATTTAGAGACAACATTTATTACCCCATGCATAGCATTGCTTCCGTATCTGGCGCTTGCAGGACCCCTGATAACTTCTAAACTAGAAGCGATTTCAGTTTGAGTTTCAAAAAGTCCGTTTACATTGCAAAATCCATTAGGTCTTACAGGGATACCGTCTTCTAGTATCAAGAAAGATCCACATGCACCTGGTCCCGTAAGGACGGGGGATCTTATAGAAGTTAGATGTTCTTGCCCTGACCCTCTGCTTATCCAAATGCCAGGGACTCTACTGAAAACTTGTTTCGGATGTTGCGCATCTACCAAAAAGATCTCTTCAGAATTAAGGCTGGTAGAAGAGACCTCTTCATTCCAATCCGAGATGCTATCTATCCTTTTAGCTTCTACAATTATCTCTTCTTCAACTTCTGATGAAAGCAAAAAAGAAAAGAATAAGATTGAAAGAAAAGAGATTTTCCATATTCTCTTTAGCATAGATTAGTACTCCAAATAGTAATGTTTATTCGGTTAAATTTAAAACAACTCAGTGTTGGTGAGAGGATTTTAATATAGTTTTAAGCTTGTGGAGATTCTTTACTAAATATCTTTCTTTCAATCTTATTTAAGAAGACCTTAACTTTGGTAAAACTATTATTGAGAGCTTCTGGAACTACCAATGCACAGGGAGTTACTACTAAGGTAAGTACCGTTCCTACGGCCAATCCCACTGCCAGAGCCCCAGCCATTTGTTCCCAGTAACTAGATATGAAAGAGCCTGCTTTCAAAGTTCTGTCTATGAGGTCAACACTATATCCTAGAGCGATTGGAAGTAATCCTGCAATGGTAGTAAAAGACGTAAGGAAGACAGGTCTTAGTCTCAAGACAGCAGTTCTAAGTGCTATGTCCTTAATATTACTTTCTGGATTATTCCTTTTAAGAACATTAAAGGTATCTACTAAAACTATATTGTTATTAACGATAATTCCAGTAAGGGCAATAAAGGCTATTCCTGTTTGCATTGTACTTATAGGCCTATTAAAGATTAATAGAGAAAGGAAAACTCCGCCAAATGAGAGAACTATTGCAGAAAGAATAACTATAGCCTGATAGAAACTATTGAATTGGGCTACCATCATTATCATCATTAAAAATAGTGTTAATAGAAAGGCATTGTATAAATAGTTCGTTGCTTCAGAGTTGTATTTTTCAAATCCGCCATACGAAATAGAGATTCCTGGACCCAAATCAGCCGTGGACATCCATTCTTTAATTTGACGCATCTTTTCCGAAACTATTACCCCTTTTTCTTTTTCAGCAGAAATGTTATATACCCTTTTTCCATCCATCCTTTGTATTGTGGTGGTTTCAGGCACAGCCTTTGATTCTAGAAAACTACTAACTGCAACAAGCCCTTTATTGGTTTTAACAGTAAGTTTTTCAAGTTGGTCAATATTTCTTTCTGATTTGGGAAATCTAACCCTGATATCTAATTCTCTGTCAGCATCTAAAGGTCTATATTCTCCTACTTTGATACCTCCAGTAATCATCTGAACTGCAGCACCTACATCGTTTAGGCTTGCACTTAATTGTGCGGCTTTTGTTTTATCTATATCCAGTTTCCATTCAAGACCTCTCTTTGGTAAATTATTTTCAACATCTAAAAGTCCATCAACCTCTGTTTCAATAAACCTAGTAATTTTTTGAGTGGCTGCTATAAGAGTCCTGGGATTTTCTCCAAGAACATTAATATCTATGGCTCGACCAATTGGTGGGCCATGCCGCTCAGATTCAACTTGGACTAGGATTCCAGAATGGTCTTTTGTCACTTCCCTAACTTCATTTAATATGGCGTAACCATCTCTGCCTGAAGTTCTTTCATCTTTATCGTAATAATCGGTTGTTATCGAAGCTATACGATCGGGAGACGAACCCCTGCCGTACCTACTTCTGCCCGAACCAGTTCTAGTATAAGAAGTTTCAATGTCTTCGACTTGCAGTACTTCTTTTTCAACATCCAGAGTCAAAGCCAGCGCCTCATCTACGGAAAAATTGCCTCGAGCAGAGATACTTATATTGCTATATTGAGGAGCTACATCAGGAAAATAAACGGTTCCTTTGCCGTGATCGGGCCAAATCTTAAAAATAATCAAACAGATGGAGAAAATAATCAAAAATATTATTTGTATGGGGTGTTTTAGGTAATTGGAGGTTCTTCTTGCATAAAACCCAGTAAAACCCTTTAGAGATGTGGGTTCATCACTTTCCAATTTCCTTAATTGATCAATTTGTCGTTGAGAGCCTCTTCCTTTTGCTAGTCCTCCAAAGAGAGCACCTAATACTGGAGCAAAGAAGAGAGCATAAAGAAGAGAGCCAGTGAGAACGAAAAAAACAGTCGTAGGCATATCCCTTATGAAGGAGCCCATACCGCCCCAAAACATCAATGGAGTAAAGGCTATTAAAGTAGTAACAGTAGAAGTAACGACAGGCCAAAACATTCTACTTACAGCACTGGTGTAGGCTTGAACTCTTTCCATGCCTTCGGCCATTTTTCTATCGGCATATTCTGTAACAACAATAGATCCATCAATGGTCATTCCCATTGAAATTAACATCCCAAACATAACCATGAAGTTAAATTCTTTACCTAATATGGACATAATCATTAATGCAAAAAGATAACTAAAAGGAATAGCCATTCCAACCAGCACTGAAGTTCTGAACCCTAGTGCCGCAAGCACAACTATCATTACTATAACCACAGCAGTAAGAACATTTCCTTCGGTTTCAGAAATCATATCAAGCGCCCAATCAGCATTGTCTCTAGAGTAAATAACATCGATTCCAGGAGGAAATCTCTTCTGTTCTTCTGCAACTAATGCTTTAACCTTTTTATTGGTGTCTATGACGTTAGTGCCGCTCCTCTTTTTAATGTCTATAGAAACAGCCGGCATCCCATTAATTCTTGAATAACCGCTTCTGTCTTTAAAAGTTCTTCTTATTTCTGCCACATCAGTTAATGTGACCACTGAATTTCCTGAAACCTTAATGGGCAAGTTATTGATATCTTCTAAGCTGTCAAAAACGCTTGGAACATTTACTTGGAATCTTCCTTTACCTGTGTCTTGTGATCCTGCAGGGATTACTCGGTTAGCGTTTGAAATTGCCTGAAATAACTCGCTCATTGAGATCCCGTAGGATTCAAGGTCAGATTTCCGAACTAAAGCTTCCAACATTTCCTCAGGAACTCCCTGAAGGTCAGCTTCAAGTACTTCTGGAATAGTTTCAATCTCATCTTGAAGGCTTTCTGCAAGCTTTCTTAATACTCTTTCAGAAACAGAATCACTCAGTAGACCAACAGTCAAAATTGGCTCATCGCTAGTAGAAAATTCAAGAACATTAGGTTCTCTGGTGTCAGCAGGGAGTAGAGGTCTGACCTCATCAACCTTAACCCTGACATCGTAAAGCCCCTTGTCCATATCCCAATCTTGGTCAAAAAGAATTCTGAGAAAAACATAACCTGTGGTAGCGGTTGCACTAACTTCTTCAACTCCTTCAATGGTTCTTAAGGCAGTTTCAAGTGGTTTAGCGAGAAGTCTTTCTGAATCTTGGGGGGAGACGCCCTCGTAAACCACTGAAACCCCAACTCCTGGAAACTGAACGTCTGGTTCGGTAGCTTTTGGTAAGCTTCCTAAGGCATAGACACCCCATAAGCTGAGTAATATAAATACACTTACTGAGGCTCTGGATTTATTAATGGCTGCTAGAACAATATTTTTCATGCTTCCGGAGACTCTGAGATTTCCTTAACATTAACAATTTGACCTTGGAAGACATATTCCTGACCAATAGTAATTATTCTTATATTTCTTGGAAGACCTGATATCCAAATACCATCCATACTATCTTCTAAAATTTCTATTTTCTTAAACTCTACTTGATTTTCTTCATTTACAGTTCTTATACCCAGTTCGCCAGCCTCACCAAGCATTAAGATAGAAGGTGATATTCTGTGTGCAAGGATTGTGTCTCCCTCTATTTCTATTTGAGCAGATACACCATCTCTTATTGATCTATCAGAATTTTTTACATCTATTTCTACCCTAAACGATCTTGTTCCTTTATTGGCAGATGTACTGACAAAGGAAACTACTCCTTCAACTTTTTTTCCAGAAATTAACTCAGCACCAGCTTTGGCACCAACTTTAACGAAATTTATTTCCTTTTCAGAAACTTCACCGATTAATCTCATGGGGTCTGGATCAATTATGGTTGCACAAACAGCCCCGGTATTAAGGTAATCTCCTTCTTTCACTGAAAAAGTCTCTAAATACCCATCAAAGGGTGCATTTACTTTAGGATACGAAGATCTCCCTGCATTGTATAGTTGACAGATCAATTGATCTTTTTTTACAAACTGACCTTGCTTTACTGGTCTAGACACCACTGTTCCGCTTGCCTCAGCTCTTATCTTAATTAACCTATCCGCCTCGGTAGTTCCACTTACTTTTATTTTCTTAGCTTTTTCTAAAGCGGTACTGTTTAAAACAGTTACTGATGATATGGTCTCAAGTGTAGTCTTAGTTTTAGCTTCAAACCCTTGGTCTGAAAGGATTCCTGATAACATCCAGCCAATAGCTAAGATCAAGGTAAGAAATGAGGTAATGTAAGTTTGTCTTATTTTCATGTGTAAGTTAGGTGTTATACCTAACTATAACACCAAAATAGTAGTAGTAAAACTAAATTAGATGTTTTTTCTTCAGTTCTTGTAATTTAGATTGGATTTTTTCTTTCGAACTCACTTCACTAGTTAGGTTCTGCTCCTTCGGTTTTATTTCCCAACTGGATTGTATTCTTTGGTCGATATCGTTTAAAGGTTGAGTCTGATTGTATCCTTGTTGTTTTTGCCATTGATATTTCACATGCTGAATAAATTTACTATTCCAAGAATTATGAGCTTGGCCAGTTTCTCGCCAATAGAGAATAAACTCACTTAAGACTGAATCCGCAAAACCCCGATCTATTTCTGTAAGAGCTAAAACTTCATAGAAATCTTGGCTTGGTTTCCAACTTGGCGAAATAGGTTCTGGAAGTTCAGAATTATCAATTAAATGCTGGGTTTTAGCCCACTGCCTTCTAACTTGTGCAATAAATTTACTGTTCCAAGTATCAGATTCCTCTCCCTTTTCGCTCCAGTACAAAATAAACTCAGGTATTTCTTCATTAATAAATTCTTCGCTAACCTCAGCCTTAGTTAGTATTTCTATAGCTTCTTCATCAGGCAGCCAAGATTGATCTATAGCTTTTCTTTTTAATTTTTTAAAGTCTGAAATTTCCTGTGAACGCCATTTCTTAATAACGAACCTTAGGAATTTAACCCCCCACGAGTGACTGGTGTCACTTTTCTCTCTATGAAGATGTACGAAGTCATCTAATTGAGACAATACAAAAGATTTAGAAATTCCATATTCATTGGCTTGATCTATTAAAGCAGCATCTGGTTCCCAATTTTTTTCCATGAAAGACTCCTTTCTTTCCTCAAAAGCTTTTCTACCCGTATCCTCGTTTTTGGCTTTGTTTCTAGAGGATGCCAAAGAAATTCTTTTAGCGTCTTTATCAAAGTTGATCAAGCCCCTTAGTTGTAACTTTGAGAGCAAAGTTATTACCTCATTTTCACTCCAGAAAATGGTTTCTTCAAGTATCAATCCTACTTCTATAAATTCATTATTTAGCGAGTTTATTACCTTTTTTATTGTCTCTAGCATTACTGCTTCGGAGAGCCCTAGGGTTTTAGCAGCGTCTTTTGAAAAAGAAAGAAAGTTATCCGTCATATTTTTATACCGGATGACTGAGATTAGATTATCTCTGTATTATTAACAAGCAGTAGTTAGATATTTTTACTTTGAATTTCTTTTTAGTATCGCTTCCGACAAAGACGCCAAGCAACCTTCTGTATCTTCCCAGCTTAAGCAAGCATCAGTTATGCTCTGACCGTAAACTAGATCTTCTTTTTTTGTTATGGACTGGTTTCCTTCAACTAAATTACTTTCAATCATAACCCCAGTGATACGACTCTCTCCCGAAGCTAATTGACCGCATATATTCTTACATACATCAATCTGTTGCTTGTGCTGTTTAGAGCTGTTGCCATGACTCATATCAACCATCATGGAGGCTCTCAAGCCTGATTCAGCTAATAAGTTTGAAGTTGTATCTATGTGTTCCGGTTCATAATTAGGCTCTTTGCCCCCCCTCAGGATTACATGACAATCTTCGTTTCCAGAAGAAGAAAAGACAGCTGAACGACCTTCTTTTGTAACCGATAAAAACATATGAGGCATTTTTGCAGATTTGAGAGCGTCAACAGCAACTTTTACATCTCCTTCCGTGGTGTTCTTAAAACCTATTGGACAAGACATACCTGAGGCTAATTCCCTATGAACCTGACTTTCAGTCGTTCTTGCTCCTATTGCTCCCCATGAAACTAAATCTGCTAAGTATTGTGGAGTAATTACATCTAAGAACTCCGTTCCAGCACAAATTCCTAAATCATTAAGGTCTCTTAGGAGTTGTCTAGCTAGTGCAATACCTTTATTGATATTAAAAGAGTTATCAAGATCAGGATCATTTATTAAACCCTTCCAGCCAACTGTAGTCCGGGGTTTCTCAAAATATACTCTCATAATAATTTGAAGGCTCTCTTCGTATTTCTTAGAAGCTTCAATCAAATTACCTGCATAATCTAACGCTGCTTTTGGATCATGAATAGAACAAGGTCCCACAACAACTATCAATCTGTCATCATTTTGATTAATAATTTGTGAAATCTTATTTCTGGATTCAAAGACAAGCTTGGAAGAAGATTCAGAAATAGGCTGATCCTCCATAAGGCTTTCTGGAGGCAACAACTCCTGCATTCCAGAGATTCTTATGTCATCGGTTTGATATCTCATTTCTTTCTTCCACAAAAAGGGTTGTGCATTTTACCTAGATAATTAATAGTTTGAAGTATTAGAATACTACAAGTTTTTTTAAAAAATGATCACATTCTTATTTACCCTTTGCATTTAATGATTTCACTTAGTATTTAAAAGGTTCTAACTTAATGAAAATAAGTATAGTTCAAGAAAATCCTGTAGTTGGAGATGTGGAGGGAAACTTACGTTTAGCATTTAAAACAATAGATAGATTGAAGAAAGAGGGACCTGATGTAGTGCTTTTTTCAGAAATGTTTTTAACTGGATACCCCCCTGAAGATTTGCTTCTGAGAGATGATTTATACCTTTCTCTAGATACAGCTTTAGAAAAATTAGCCGAGCATAGTCCTGATATAAATATTGTGATTGGCTATCCCAGGAAGAAAAATAAGAATAT
>CAXFFS010000063.1:0-7890 GCA_964002385.1 uncultured Gammaproteobacteria bacterium
TTTGGTATTGCTTATAATAATTCTCAAAAGCAATTAGAGATGAATAAATTAGAAAAATGTAAGAATAGTATTAAATATTATAAGAATAAATACAAGAGATGGAAAAGCAAAAACAAGCAGATGAATTAAGATATAAAAAAGAATTAGAGCATAAAGAAGAATATAATAGAAGAAAATAAGAAGAAACAATGAAATAATAATAAGAAAAAATCAGTAAGGGCGCCCGATCAAAGAAAAGAAAGGAACTTAGAACGCGAAGGGTTAAAATCTGACCAAAAGAAAAAAGTTATTCAATCTAATAAAGCTTCTTTTAAAAAGAAAGAAATGCAGCCCAAGAAGAATACAAAACCGAACGAAGAAAAGAAAAAAGAACCAGATAAGCAACCAACTAAATCAGCAAAAGAGTGGGGGCAGGCAACAAATGACCCAAGGAAAAAAACTACTTAAAACCAGGGAGGTCTTTTTCTTTTAATTTACTGATATAGCTTTCTATCAGTCTTCCAGAAATTGAAATCTTAGGAGATGGTACTTGCGGTAAAGATTGGTAATTGAACCACTCTGCTATATCAATTTCCTCTCCATCCGGTTTTACAGTACCCGATAAATATTCTGCATGAAAGCCTAACATTAATTGACTAGGAAAAGGCCAAGATTGGCTTCCAAAATAGACAGGGTTACTTATCCTTATATTTACTTCTTCAAGTATCTCCCTACTTATAGCTTCCTCCACCGTTTCTCCTGCCTCAATAAATCCTGCTAAGGTGCTAAAGATTTTCCCTGGAAAATTTTTATTATGGGCCAATAAAATTTTATCCTTTCTTGTGACTAACACAATTACACAAGGCGAAATTTTTGGATAAACTAGATTATCTTTATTGTCACATTCCATAGCTCTTTCTGTATGGTGCTTATGCATTTTTGAACCACATTTTCCACAGTATTGATTAGTTTTATACCATCGTGTTAGTTGTATTGCCCTTGAACAAAGACCAAAAAGATTATCTGGTATGAAACCGAGAAGAGACATCATATTTTGTAATACTGTATCGTTCATAACTGAACTCTTTTCTATTAAATCAGCCACAAAACAAGCCTTATTTTCTATGGTTCCTAAGAAATGTTTTTCTAGTATTTCCATTCCTGACCATTTAATTTCATCTTCAGTTAAAAAGACTAGGTTTCTTGTTTTAGCATCTATAAGGAGCTCATCCCCCTTGATAGTAATAAAAATTGTTTCTAACTTAGGATCTTCAATATTTTCAGGTAGAAAGTTAGAGTCTAAATTTATCGTATACATAAACATTTCATTCTAAGACAGGATTACTTCGTTTAAAATGTATTTCTCTAAGGAAAATTTATGGATGTTATAGCTCTCAACGAAGGAATGTTAATTTCAGGAATTGTCTTAGCAATTAGCTTTATTTTGATTTTCACAGAAACCTTGCATGGTTTCCACAGAAGTAAGGTAGCCATGGCTGGAGCTGGAGCAATGATATTAGTGGGCCAATATTATGGTTTCTATAGTCCTGATAAAGCATTTGAAGCTGTAGATTGGAATGTCATATTCTTACTAGCAAGCATGATGGCTATAGTGGCCATAATGGTTAGCACCGGTGGTTTTGAACGTCTTGCAGCACAAATAGGAAGGTTTGCTAAGGGAAGACAATTTTTGTTGATGGCCATTATGGGTACAGCTGTAACAGTTCTTTCACTACTTTTAGATAATGTTACTACCGTAGTTATTTTTGGTCCTTTAATAGTCTTAATTGCTCAAAAGATGAAAGTTACTCCCATACCCTACCTTATGGCTGCAGCTCTATTATCAGATACAGGAGGCGTAGCCACTCTAGTGGGTGATCCACCTAACCTGATGATTGGCAGTGCTGTGGGTATAAGCTTCATGACTTTTGTCAAACACATGGGTGCCATAGTTTTAGTTGCTTGGATAGGAACCTTGTTCGCACTAAGATTTTTATGTAGAAAAGATCTTTCTATAACTCCAGAAGGAACCTTTGAAGAAGATATACCTTATAAGGATAAATCTCTATGGAATAAATCTTTAGCTGTTTTAGCATTACTGGTTGTTCTCTTTATAAGCCATGATGCCATTCACTGGCAGCCTTGGATGGTAGCCGGTGCAGGTCTAATCATCTTAGTTATTATAGGCAAGCATGTTGAAATGGAAGAAGTAATGAAAGAGGTAGAAATGCCTTTACTCATTTTCTTTATTTCTCTCTTTATTATTGTAGGTGGAGTTGAAGGTAGTCACTTCCTGCAATACTTGGGACAATTTATCATTGATTTTGTGGCTCAGGATCTACTTCTGGCAACAATTATCCTTATGTGGGTTGCTGCTTTTATGTCTGCAGCTATCGACAACATTCCTTTTACAGCAGCAATGATACCGATTCTTCTTTCTTTAGAAACGCAAGGTATAGATGTCACGCCTCTATGGTGGGCATTGGCTTTGGGGGTTGGTATGGGTGGAAATGGTACCCATATTGGTTCAACAGCTAATGTCTATATAGTGACAGTTTCAGAAAGACTAGCAAAGAAAGAGAATAATCCTGATCTAGCAATAACCCCATTAAAATGGGCTAAGATAGGATTTCCTGTAATGATTCTAACCTTAATAATTTGTACAATAATTATGTACTTTTTCTTTGATTTTTACGCTACACCTTTCCCAAGAACCTCATAAATTTTAAAGTTAATGGACAGACGGTTTTGTGTTGCTCCCATGATGGATAGGACAGATCGCCACGAAAGGTTCTTTTTAAGAAGTTTAAGTAAAAAAGCATATTTATACACCGAAATGATTAATGCTAATGCTGTGCTATTTGGTGATCAAAATAAATTATTAAAGTTCAATGAATGTGAACATCCTCTCGCAATTCAATTAGGTGGTAATGACCCAATAAAATTAGGTGACTCAGCTATTATTTCTGAAGCCTATGGATATGATGAGATAAACCTGAATATAGGGTGTCCAAGCTCTAAGGTCCAAAATGGAGAATTCGGTGCAGTTCTTATGAAAAATCCTAAGTTAGTGGCTCAATGTATAAAGTCTATTAAAGATAAAGTTAAAATTCCTGTCTCAGTAAAATGCCGTATAGGAGTTGATGATATGAATGAAGATAAAGATTTAAGTGCCTTTATCAAAGAAGTAAGTGACTCGGGCTGTAAGGTTTTTATTGTTCATGCTCGCAAGGCTTGGCTCAAAGGTCTGAGTCCTAAGGAAAATAGAAATATACCCCCCATTAATTATCAGAGAGTTTATCGGTTGAAAGAAGAATTCCCAGATTTAGAAATTATTATAAATGGGGGACTAAAAAAAATAGAGGATAGTGAAAAACATCTACGATTTGTAGACGGAGTCATGATGGGAAGAAAAGCTTATGAAGATCCTTATCAGCTTATAAAAGTAGACCACTTGATTTACGGGCTTCCTGAGTCATTAAAGACCAAAAAAGATATTCTTTTGGAAATGATTCCATATGTTATGCAACAAAATAATTCTGGTGAAAAAATACAGCTTGTCTGTAAACACTTCATGGGATTAGCTAAAGGAACTAAATTTGCTACAAAAATTAGATCCAGTCTTGCTAGGTTACACACTTTTAAGAAACCTGAAAAAACACTCATTCAAATTGCCAATCAACTAGGTTAAAGATGCTAAAAAAAATAAAAGGGTATATTTCTGAATTAGGTAATCAACATTCTGATGCAGAAAACCAAGAAGAAAAAGAAAAAAACATTATCAATAATGCCTGCGCTGCACTTTTAATTGAAACAGCTCTTGCTGATAAAGTATTTAACACTGAAGAAATAGATTCAATGAAAAAAACATTAAGAGAAGTTTATGAGATAGATGAAAAAGATCTAGATGAGTTAATAAGCGAATCTGAGAAGAAAGTATCTGAATCAACTTCTTTATATGAATACACAAGGTTAATAAATGATTTATGTGATTATCAAGATAAGCTTAAATTAATTAATAATCTCTGGACTATAGCTTTTGCTGATAAGCACTTAGATAAATATGAAGAATTTTTAATAAGAAAAATCTCTGATCTTCTCTATGTTAGTCACAGCGATTTTATTCAACAAAAATTAAGTGTGAAAGAAAGTCTTCTTTAAAAGTCATCAAAGCTATCAAAGTCATCTTCAACCTCTCCATCCTTAATGTCATAATCTCGATTCTGGTAATACGCATCTTTTATAAAAAGATATTCATCTCCTATAACTATGCTTTCCAGCCCTAAGTACCTAGCTCTAGTATCAATAAGATCTAAGAACTTAAGACTATAAACTGTAGGCTCATGTTCTATTACTATTGAAGGACTTAAAAAAGCGTCTGGAATCATCCCAACCATCTCTCTTAAACTACTTGGCCCCAATCCTGGAAGCATAATATATGGTCCACGGGGCACCCCCCATACAGCCAAGGTTTGACCAAAATCCTCATCATGTTTTTTTAGGCCCATTTTACTAGCTACATCTATAAAACCTACAAGACCAAGAGTGGAATTAACAGTAAATCTTGCCATATCTGATAGACCATCTTTAATCTTTCCTTGCAAAATATTATTTAAAGAAATATTAACGTCATCAATATTAGAAATAGAATTGTAGATACCTACTTCAATAAAATCAGGAGTAATCTTTTGATAAAACTTAGCAACGGGTGTTGCAATGACCTTGTCCAATTTTTTATTAACCTTCAAAGTTGTTCTGTTAATCTCTTCAAAAGGATCATTTTCTGCAATTAGAAAAGGATTAAAAAGAAGTGTTATTAGTAGTGGAAGTAGCTTTTTCATACTTTTTTTTGAGGGATAATTTGGCTAACAGATTTCTTAATTATTTCCATATTTTTAATTACCTTCTTGGCTATGGAATCAAAAATTAATTTGTAATCGCTTAATTCATAAAGTATGACAAATTCTTTCTTTTCAAGGAGAGGTATTTCGGAGAGAAGATCTAATCCATATTCTTTAGCCAGATTCTGACCCCCTCCCTTCCCAAAAATAAAGTACTTTTTCTTAGAGTCACTGGGCTGAAAAAAACTCATGTTTTCAACTAGACCTAAAATTGGCAGTTCCAATCTTTTTATCATTTCTATGCCCTTTCTGGTATCTGAAGTGGAGACTTCTTGAGGAGTAGTTACAACTAAGGCCCCATTCAATGGTAGCCTTTGCAGTAAAGTTAACTGCACATCTCCGGTCCCAGGTGGAGTATCAATTATCAAATAATCTAGTTCCTGCCAATCGGTTTGAGACATCAATTGCATAACAGCTCCACTGACCATAGGTCCTCTCCAGATTACAGGTTTTTGACCTCGAGCAATTAAACCCATGGAAACAAACTTAATACCTTTTTTATTTAAAGGAATAAGTAATTTATTATCTTTCACATCAATTTCTTCACTTGAGGCTTTAAGTAGTACTGGCTGACTAGGACCGTAAATATCAGCATCTAAAAGACCTACAGCGTATCCTTTATCCGCTAGACTAAGAGCTAAATTAAGTGAAACCTCTGATTTACCAACACCACCTTTAGCAGAAAAAACACCAATAATATTTTTTACTCTCCTTAAAGTTTCAGGAACTCTAACCATAGCCTCTTTATTAGGTCTTTTATTGCTCATTAGCTCGTAACCTGTAAGTTATAATAGTATTTAATTAACATTCTAAGCTTTGCTTGTATCTTCGCAACATGTCAAAAGATAATTCAAAAAGAGATATTCTAGTAACAAATGCACTTCCTTATGCAAATGGACCGCTGCATTTAGGACATTTATTAGAACACATACAATCAGATATATGGGTTAGATATCAAAGATTTCAAGGTAATAATTGTACTTACATATGCGGTGAAGACGCACATGGCACTTCAATAATGCTTAAAGCAGAAGAAGAAGGCGTTTCGCCAGAAAAATTAATTGAAGAGGTCAGGATAAGTCATGAAGAAGACTTTAAGGCCTTTAATATAAGTCACGACAATTATCACACTACTCACAGTGATGAGAATCAGTTTTATTCAGAAACTATTTTCTCTCGTCTTAAGGATAAAGGGTTAATTGAAGAGAAAGAAATAGAACAACTCTATGACACAGAAAAGGAATTATTTCTTTCAGACAGATACGTACAAGGTACTTGTCCTCATTGCGAAGCTGATAAGCAATATGGAGATAATTGTGAAGTTTGTAGCTCAACTTATTCTGCTATTGACCTTATTAATCCCATATCTGTACTTACCAACACAAAACCTGAATTAAAGAAAAGTTTACATCTTTTCTTTAAGTTATCCTCTCTAAAGAAAGAGATAAAAGAATGGCTAAATACATCACAAGTACCTTCTCAAGCTTTAAATAAGTTATCTGAATGGACTGATGGAGAAATTAAAGATTGGGATATAAGTCGTGATGCCCCATATTTTGGATTTAAGATTCCTGGTCATAATAATAAATACTTTTATGTATGGCTTGACGCCCCAATAGGTTATTTAGCTAGTCACAAAAACTATCTGGATAAACTAAAAAGATCTGAAGAGTTTGATGACTATTGGAAGCCAGGTTCAAAAGCTGAGCTATATCATTTTATTGGTAAAGACATAATGTATTTTCATGCCCTATTCTTTCCAGCTATGTTATTAAAATCTGAATTTCGTCAACCAAATGGTGTCTTCATACACGGATTTTTAACAGTTAATGGAGAAAAGATGTCTAAATCTAGGGGAACTTTTATTTTAGCTAAAACTTACCATCAAGTTCTTGATCCTGAGTACATAAGATATTATTTTGCTGCAAAGTTAGGAACTGGTGTAGGTGATATAGATCTCAATCTGGATGACTTTCTCCAAAGAGTAAATTCTGATGTTGTCGGTAAATTCATAAATATAGGAAGTAGAACAGCAAATTTCATTAACGAAGGCTTCAGCAATAAGCTATCAAGTAACTTACATGAGGAAGCTTTGATTCAAGATTTCTTAGATCATGCTTCTGTAATCTCAGAAGCATATGAAAAAAGAGAATTTAGCAAAGCAATCAGAGAAATAATGGTTTTAGCAGATAAAGCTAATCAATATATTGACAGAATGGAGCCTTGGGTTTTATCTAAAGAGGAAAAAAATAAAGAACTTGTTCAGTCAGTATGTACCACAGCATTAAATTTGTTTAGATTATTAACAATTATGCTCAATCCTGTTGTCCCTAACTTGTGCTCTAGAGTTTATAGCTTTCTTAATATAGAAGAACCAAAATGGGATCAGATGGATGAACTTCTTTTAAATCATAAGATCTCAACATACAAACCACTTCTAACTAGAATTGAGAAAGAACAAATTGAACAGATAAAACAAAAATCAAAGGAGCTCTAATGGAAGAGATAAATATTGACGATTTTATGCAGATAGATTTAAGAATTGCAAAAGTACTAGATGCTGAGATGGTAGAAAATGCAGATAAATTAATTAAACTTGAACTTGATTTAGGAGACCTGGGACAAAAGACGGTCTTTGCTGGTATAAAAAAAGCCTATTCAGCTGATAAATTAAAAGATAAGTTAGTTGTGTGTGTTAATAACCTCAAACCTAGAGAGATGAGGTTTGGCACCTCAGAAGGTATGATTTTAGCGGCCGGAGATGACGATATTGGTATCTTTATTGTTTCACCAGATAAAGGAGCTATACCTGGTATGAGGGTAAGATAATATGAGTAAAAAAGTTGAGTCTGATATTCTCATTATAGGAGCAGGACCTGTTGGACTCTTTACTGTTTTTGAAGCCGGTTTACTGGGATTAAATTGTCAGATAATAGACAACCTAGATAGAGTCGGCGGTCAATGTGCTGAGCTGT
Organism: uncultured Gammaproteobacteria bacterium; assembly: GCA_964002385.1. Classification (GTDB taxonomy): domain Bacteria; phylum Pseudomonadota; class Gammaproteobacteria; order Magnimaribacterales; family Magnimaribacteraceae; genus AEGEAN-183. The sequence continues at coordinate 7,856 of CAXFFS010000063.1, forward strand.
ATTCCGACAAACCCATTTTTGATATTCCTGGAGTA
>CAXFFS010000064.1:0-7787 GCA_964002385.1 uncultured Gammaproteobacteria bacterium
CAATGATTGGGATCATAGCTGCAGTAAATGGGATATTATCAATTGCTGCTGACATAATAGCTGCAACCCACATTAATATGATACAAGTCTTCATGAAGTTTTCCGGAATGATTTCGCCAGTTAGTGGGTCAATCAAGAATGGAATGATGAATTGTCCGAGGTATTCAAGAAATTTACTTCCTTCAACACCTCCGACCAGCATGAATAAAGCAACAAAAAACATTAATAGTGGTATTTCATGAGTCATATTTTTCATTACATCATCAAATTCAATTTCCTTTGCAAGAATAGTTAAAAGAATTAAACCTGTGCCTGCAACCATCCATGGTTCCCAATGTATTGTGTTATGAATGATAAAAAGAATTACCATTAGCCCTAAAATTGAAACTGATTTATTCCATAGGCTCTTATCTTTGTAAGGAATTGAGTCTTCAAATTTACCGTCAGGCACAATGGCTAGCTCTTCTTTAAATAAATATCTCATAAAGAAAAGTGTTGCTATCCAAGCTACAAATACAATTGGAAACATCTTGTATGCAAAAGGCATAAATGCAATATCAAAAGCGGATCCAATCATTAAATTTGGAGGATCACCTACTAATGTAGCTACACCTCCAGTGTCTGATAATAATGCTGCAGCCATTAAATAAGGAATTGCAGTCACTCTCATTTTTTGACAGATCAATACAATTAAAGGTCCAAAAATCACTACAGTTGTGACATTGTCTAATAATAATGATATTACGGTTACGGCTGTTCCAAGAAGAGCAAGCAGCATAAATTGTCTGCCTTTGGCTATCTTACCTATATTAGCTGCAAGTACTTCAAAACCACCTGTATTTATCATAATTGCAACAACAGCCATCATTGAACCAAGAAGGAATACCACATTCCAATCTACTGCTTCAAAGGCTGCCTCAGGCGAGTAGAAACCATATGATTGTCCAACTACAAGCATTACAGCAGCGCCCAACATCGCTACTTTTACCCTGTGAAATCCATGAAGTGTTTCTGTAAAAATTAGAATAAAAGTTACTGCTAGAATAACTCCTGAGACTAACATTCCTTGGTCTAAAATGATCGTTTCCATACTTTATTAGAATTAAAAAAAGATTTTTTTCGGTGTTAAACTATATTTTATCTAAAAAGGTTAGATAAGAGAAAGTTAATATGATTTCGCTCAATTCAAAAACTACATTCATTGTTGAAAATACAGATACAAAGAAACTAGAAAAAATATTTTTGGTTGTTAAAGACGAAGAATTGCTTATAGATAACGTCAGTCAAAACTTAGCTTTATTAGATAATGAACAATATAAGTGGTCTGAAATGACTGTAAAGACAGAACATTTTATTGGTTACTTAGACAATAATTCTTTGTACGCACTTGAATTGGAAGATGAGTCTTCGCTTATACCCGAAACATCACTAAAACCATTTAGAACTCTTTTAGGAATAATACCTGATACCTATTTTGGAATTTGTTCTAGAAGCATTCAGCTTGTTGAATGGAATAAAAAAAATAAATATTGCGGTACTTGCGGGTCTGAAACTTCACTGCATTTAGTTGAAAAAGCTATGTTTTGTAAAGATTGTAATAATTTAATTTATCCTAGAATTTCACCCTGCATTATTGTTTTAGTTACAGATAAGGAAAGACTTTTACTAGCACACAATAAAAACTTTCCAGGAAAAATGTACAGTACTTTAGCTGGCTTTATAGAAGTAGGAGAGACTGTGGAGGAAGCAATAAACAGGGAAATATTTGAAGAAGTTAGTATCAAGGTAAAAAACTGCCAATATTTTGGAAGCCAATCTTGGCCTTTCCCGAGTCAACTAATGCTGGGATTCCATGCTGAATATGAGGAAGGTGATTTAAAACCAGATGGAGATGAAATAGATATAGCTAAGTGGTTTCATTATCAATCCTTGCCTGAAGTTCCACCTGGTAGAATTTCAATTTCAGGAAGACTTATCGAGAGTTACGTTAATAAATTAACAAAAAAAGATTTACCTGGTTTTACCTAACCTTTATTTCTTGGATCATTAGAGGCGCGTCCCCACTCTTGGGCACTTTTTTTGCTCTCTTGTTTAGGAACTTCAAGATTTTTATTTTCTGTAGGCGCAGAGATTTCAGCAGTTACAACTTTCTCTTTTGTTTTTTTAGGTTCTATTTTTTTGGTCTTTTCTTTAGCCTCAATTGATGTATTGGGGGACGTTTTTTTTGGTTTGTTGTCTTGTACCTTATCTGTTTTTAGCTTCTTATCTTGTACTGTATTTGTTTTAGGTTTCTTGTCTTGGACAGTGTCTGTTTTTGCTTTCATTTGGGGTTTAGCATTTTTAAAGTCGTTCTTTTTATTTTTAAATTGCTGCTTACCCGCTCGTTGATTAGGTTTACCTGATTCTTCTTTGGTTTGGCTTTTACTTTGAGTATTTTTACTCCTGTTATTAGTACCTTTTTGAAGATTTTTATTTTTTTCTTTTGGTTTAAAGTCTTTATTAACCTTTCTTGCTTTGTTAGGACCCTTTCTAGGTTTAGGCTTAGGCTTATTGTTGGAAGGAGATATTTTCTGAGGTTGTCCTGTTAAGGTTTCTACAATCTTAGAAAGTAACCCTTGACCCTTTCTTCTGGGTTTTTTCTTTGGAGATACGTTAACAGCAGCTTTTTCTAAACTTTTCTTCTTAAGAGCAGAATCAAATTTACTAGAAGTTCCAACTTCGTCTTGTATTTTGTAACTAGTTTCTCCTCCTGTTTTTTTATCATCAGATCTTAATCTAGTTACCTCAAATCTGTTATCTGATCTACTCGTATCAGATATAACAACTACTCTTACACTAGTTCTTTCTTCAATTTCATTAATTCTGGATCTGCGTTCATTTAAAAGAAAGACTGACATATCTGAAGACACTACAGCTCTAACTTCACCACTTTTCTTTTTTCCAGCTTCCTCTTCAATTAATCTTAAAACTGCAGTTGACAGACTTCCTATATCTTGAGTCCATCTTTCCTGAAGGGAAGGTCTTAATCTTTGCCTAGACATTTCTAAAAGACCAAACCTAGATATTCTTCCCACTTGTGTTTTAGCTCTGTCTAAAGAAATAGATTCGACCATTAAATCTTCAACCGCTCTTTTATTTCTTAAAGAGCCCATATCTATAAAATCAATAACAATTAGTCCCCCTATATCTCTCAATCTCAATTGCTTTGCTACTTCTTTAGCTGCTTCTAGATTTGTTTTTAATGCCGTTTCCTCTATATCAGCTCCGCCAGTTGCTTTTGAAGAATTGATGTCTATAGCCACTAGAGCTTCAGTTTGATCAATAGTAATGGAACCGCCGTTGTTTAATTCCACTTCTCTTTGATACGCGGTTTCAATTTGGCTTTCTACCTGGTATCTAGTAAAAAGAGGTATTGCTTCATCGTATCGCTTAACTTTATCCTGAAGATCAGGTGCTAATCTTCCAGAAAATTCAGAAGCCTTTTCAAAGGCTTCATCCGTATCAACTAAAACTTCAGTTATATCTTCCCTCAAGAAATCTCTTAAAGTTCTAGAAATAAGGTCATCATCTCTATAGATTAAAAAAGGAGCTTTCCGTAATTGATTAGCTTCCTGAATTGCATCCCAAACACTTAATAGATATTCAAGATCCCATTGCAGTTCATCTAGGGAAGAGCCTTGAGCTGCAGTTCGAGCAATCAATCCCATGCCTTCAGGAACATCTAAACTTCTAAAGTTTTCTTTTACCTCGTCTCTAGCTTTCCCTTCTAGAGATCTAGAGATTCCTCCGGCTTCAGGATTATTAGGCATTAAGACTAAATAATGACCTGGTAGAGATATAAAGGTTGTTAAGGCAGCACCTTTAGTGCCTCTCTCTTCCTTATCTACCTGAACTACTATTTCCTGTCCTTGAGTTAAAGACTCAGTTATAGAACTTTTTCCCTTTTTATTTTTTAAAAATTGTGGGGCTAGCTCTTTAACAGGTAAAAATCCATGCTTTTCTGTACCAAAGTCTACAAATGCGGCCCCTAGACTTGGTTCTATACGAGAAATTCTAGCCTTATAAATATTTGATCTTTTTCTTTCTTGGCCTTTTTGCTCTATATCAAAATCGTATATGCTTTGACCATCTATTAATGCAACTCGCAATTCTTCCGGCTGAGTAGCATTTATTAACATTCTTTTCATGTTATTCCTTCTATGTTGAAGAAAAGCTAGAAATAGCTATCAGAGAGGTATATATGTAATGGGCGAATTAGTTCTTAAGTTGTGTCACACCCACGCGACTAAAAATTCTTCTTCTCTCAGGAAACTTACTATAACTGTTTGCTTTCCTTTCTTTTTAATAAATTCAATAATTAGTTGTAATTTCTTATTGAAAAGTCTTTTTATTAACAATAATTTACAACTTCCTATTTAAAATAGCACATAGCAGGCACTTTATAAAGAATGACTAAAATTTCTAAAAGTAAATATCTCAATGTAACTAACTATATTGTTGATGAAGAGTATGAAAATACTAGATTGGATAATTGTCTTATTTCAAAGTTAAAGAATTTACCCAGATCTAAAATATATTCAGTAATTAGAAAAGGTGAAGTAAGGATAAATGGATCAAGAAGTAAACCAGATAGAAGATTAAAGAAAGGTGATGTCATAAGAATTCCACCTTATAGAGTTGAAGAGAGAAGCCAAAACACAGCTAGTAAATCTTTAACTGAATTATTGAAAGAAAGAATAATTTACAATAAAAACTCTGTTTTAATTTTTAATAAACCCGAAGGTTTAGCAAGTCATGGAGGGAGTGGTTTAAGCTTAGGTTTAATAGAGGCAGTAAGACAAATGGATGATAAATTCAAGAATGCTCAGTTAGTTCACAGGTTAGACAGAGGGACTTCTGGATGCATCGTTTTATCGCTCAAAAGATCTGTTCTGAGAACTTTAAATACAGAAATGAGAGAGGGAAGGGTTGAAAAGAAATATTTAGCTGTAGTTGGAGGCAAATGGCCTCACAAAGAAGTACACATAACTTCAAGTCTAAAGAAAAATCATTTAAGATCTGGAGAAAGACACGTAATAGAAACTCCGGATGGAAAACAGTCAATAACTAAGTTTAAAAGACTAGCAGATAATCAAAAGGTCTGTTTATTAGAGTGCACTCTATTAACTGGGAGAACACACCAAATAAGAGTTCAAGTAAGTAATGAAGGTTATCCTGTTATCGGAGATAAAAAGTATGGGCACGATGAATTGAATAACTTTTATCGTAAAAGAGGGATAAAAAGAATGCTACTTCATGCTAAAGAGATCAATTTTCCAGAAATAGATATTTTTTGTAGTACAGAAGAACCTCGTATATTTAAAGAAATATTAAGTAACAATGGAAAATAATTTCTTAAACCTGAATGAGGGTAGTTTCCCCATTAAAATAAAGAAGAAGCTAAATAACCTAACTAATTTAGATCAATTAGGTGAAATTAAAGAGGATATAAAAGTAAATTTAGAAATAGAAAGGATGTCAGAAGATCTTTTTATTGTAAAGGGAACTGTTTCCGTTACTTTTGAAAGCGACTGTCAAAGATGTTTTAAAAATACAGATATTAATTTGAACTTAGAAATTAAAGTTAGTGTAAAAGATAAAAAGTACCAAAATCTAGACAAAAAAGGGTCACTTGAAGTCCATTACCAAGATGTAGATAACTTTGCTATTGATACTCTGATTGTTGAAGAAATACATTTAAATTACCCATCAATAGTTAATTGTTGTGGCCCTGATAATAACGATGAAATAAGCGATGTAGATTTAAAAAAAATTAAACCCTTTAAAAAAATTAGAGACTTAATTAAGTAATTTACTTAAAATTCGCGACCGGAGCAGTTTATGGCAGTACAAAAAAGTAAAGTTTCCAGATCAAAGAGAGGTAAACGAAGATCTCATCATGCTTTAAAAAAAGTTTCTCTTTCTACTGACGTCGTAACAGGGGAAAAACATCTTCGTCATCACATGACTTCAGATGGTTTCTATAAAGGAAAAAAAGTCATCGAAATAAACAAGGATGAAGAACCTCTAGAAGAATAACCTTCCTCTGATGGCATTAAATAATTTCTCTATTGTCTTTCCTGGACAAGGCTCTCAATACCCAGAGATGTTGATTCAATATATTGAAAATTTACCTCTTTTTAAATCAACGTTTGATAAATCTTCTGATCTATTAGGCACTGATTTAATCAGGCTCTTAAAGCAAGGAAGCAAAGAGGATTTATCTAAAACAGAAATAACTCAACCCTTGATGCTGACCTCAAACATAGCTCTATGGAACCAAATTTCTAGTTTAGTTGAAAAGCCTATTTGCTTAGCTGGACACTCTGTAGGGGAATACGCAGCCTTAGTTGCAGCTGATGTTTTATCTTTTGAGGATGCTTTGAGTTTAGTCATAGAAAGATCAAGGTTAATGCAAGCAGCTGTACCCATAGGAGAAGGAGGGATTGCAGCAATTATTGGCTTAGAAGAAATAAATATAAATAAAATTTGTTCAAAAATTAGCCAAAACCCAGATTATTTAGTTAGTGCAGCAAATCTAAATTCTTATAATCAAATTGTGATATCTGGAACAAAAGAAGGAATTAATAAAGCTATTCAAGAATGCAAAGCTTCGGGAGCAAAGAGAGCTATTCCCTTACCCATGAGCGTGCCAGCCCACTGCATGTTAATGAAGGGAGCAGCTGATAAATTCTCTGATTCTTTAGATAAAGTTAAATTTAGTGAACCAAAAATACCTGTAATCCATAACGTTGATTCACTTTTAGAAACTAACCCTGAGAGAATAAAAACTAAGTTAATTGAACAGATCTACAACCCAGTAAGATGGTTAGATACCATTAAATCAATGACTGAAATGAAAGTGACTACAATTATAGAATGTGGTCCAAGTAAAGTTTTATGTGGTTTAATTAAAAGAATTTCTTCTGAAATAGAAACTATAGACTTAGATAGTTTTGATAATTACTTAAATTTGTCCAATGCAGAAAGAGTCTAAAAAGATACTAATTACTGGTGCATCAAGGGGTATTGGAAGAGATATAGCTCTTAATTCAAAAGAAAAAGGATATAAGGTTCTTGGGACCTCAACTACGAACGAAGGCGTTTCAAGCCTTAAAGAGAATGGGATTCATGGTCTTCAGCTGGATTTAAATGATAAAAAATCAGTTGAGTCTTTTAACGGTTTATTAATACAAGAGCACCCTGACATTGCTGTGCTTGTGAATAATGCTGGAATAACAAGAGATAATATTGTTTTAAGAATGAGTGAAGAAGAATGGATGGATGTATTAAATGTAAATTTAAATGGAGCTTTTAAAGTTACCAAAACAGTTCTTAAATTTATGCTGAAAAAGCGCTGGGGTCGAATACTTAATATTACTAGTACTTCTGCCTCTACTGGAAATAGAGGACAAGCAAATTATGCTGCAGCAAAAGCAGGAATAGAAGCTTTTTCAAAATCACTTGCAAAGGAAGTGGGTAGCAGGGGAATAACTGTCAATGCAATAGCTCCTGGGTACATTCAAACAGATATGACTGAGGTTATTAGCGAAAACGTCAAGGAAGAAATACTTTCACAAATTCCCTTATCTAGATTTGGAAAACCCGAAGAAATATCTCAATTAGTAGATTTTCTTATTTCGGATGAAGCCTCCTATATTACTGGTCAAACCATCCATATTAATGGTGGTCTTTTCATGTAAGTGAAACTAATAATTTACAATTATATAGTTAAGAAATAATGCAAA
>CAXFFS010000065.1:0-7538 GCA_964002385.1 uncultured Gammaproteobacteria bacterium
CAGATGCCGAAAGGACAATGTGTACTTATTTGGGAGCAAGTAATCTTTTAAGTAGTGATGATCTTGATAAATCAGCTATAAGAGATTCTCAATATCTTTTTCTAGAAGGGTATCTTGTAGCCTCAGAATCAGCCTTAGAAGCTTGTTTTGAAGCTAGTAAAGTCGCTAAAGCATCAGGTACTAAAATAGCAATATCACTCTCAGCCGAAACCATTATTAATGCTTTTAGGGATCAAATGAATTCTTTAATAAAGCTGGGTTGTGACATCTTGTTTTGCAATGAGAGTGAGGCTCGTGCTTTAACACAATGTGAAGATGTACTTGAAGCTCAGAAATCTTTAAGAGAAGTTTCTTCTCAAAATTTAATAACACTAGGGAAAGATGGAAGTAGGATTTGGGATGGAAGCAAAACTGAAACTATTAAAGGATTTGAGGCCAAGGCAATTGATACAAATGGTGCTGGAGATATTTTTGCCGGTTCTGTTCTACATAAAATCTGTGAAGGGAAGGATCTGAAAACTGCAGCAAAGTTTGGTTGTTACGCTGCTTCTAAACAAGTAGAAACATTCGGACCGAGGCTAACAGAAAGCGAGTACAGAAAAATTAAAGAAGAATTTTCATAATTCTCTAGAAATACATACGCAAATCTGATAAATTGCGCCGCCTTCTCTTAGAAGCAAAAAGTACTTTAGACCCTATGGCTATTAAAAAGACTAAAAAAAACTCAAAAACAACAACTAAGAAAAGCACTTCTAAAAAGACTGCAAGGAAGTTAGTTCTAAAAAAAACGCCGTCAAAAAAGCGTTCCGTTGTAAAAAAAATTAGACAGCCAAGTTATCTTGGTGAAGAAGCTTTTTTAGCTACTATTGAGCCTTATAAGTTAAATAAGAAAGAAAAGTACATGAGTGCTAAACAAAAAAAACATTTTCTAAAAATTTTAGAAAGATGGAAGCAATTGCTTCAACTAGAACAAAGCAGAACAGCAGATAAAATTCAAAACAATAGTAACCATTTTGCAGATGACTCTGATAGAGCTACACATGAAGAAGGCTTTACTCTAGAGATAAAAACAAGAGAAAGAGAAAGAAAACTCCTTACTAAAATAGATCGGTCTATCAAAGGTCTAAGTAATCACGATTATGGATTCTGCTTGAATCCTAATTGTGGAGTAGAGATTGGTATCAGAAGATTAGAGGCAAGACCAACCGCTAGCCTCTGTATTGACTGCAAAACTCTAGAAGAAATTACTGAAAAGCAACAATATGGATAAATATCTTTATTTGTTCATAGAAAATTAAGGAATTAGTAAAAAACACAGGTAAGATAATCAGCTCTTATAAGAATAAGTGTTGATATGGGAACCAAGATTATAAACCTGTCAAATTACAAGAAAGTTCCTAAGTTCTTAGCCGTAGAAGGTCCAATCGGTGTGGGAAAAACAACCTTAACAAAACTTTTAGCCGAATCTTTTCGCTACGAAACATTCCTAGAGCAGCCATCCGACAACCCTTTCTTAGCAGATTTTTATAAAAATCCTTCTCAATCGGCTTTAGCCACTCAACTCTTCTTTCTTTTTCAAAGAGTAAAACAGATTCAAGACCTTAAGCAAGGGGATATTTTTACGCCGATCCATGTTTCAGATTTCCTTTTAGATAAAGATAAACTTTTTGCAAAAGTAACACTCTCGGAACATGAACTATCTCTTTACAATCAAATTTATGACTACCTGTCCTTAGACCTTCCAACTCCTGACTTAGTTATTTATCTTCAAGCTGAAACTAAGACGTTATTTGAGAGAGTGATTCAACGGGGAAGAGAGATTGAAAAGAATGTTTCTTTTGAATATCTAGATCTTCTCAATGAATCCTACAAAGAATTTTTTCTAAATTATGACCGCTCTCCTGTTTTAATAGTTAATTCAGAGTTCTTAGATTTGGCTCACAATCAAAATGACTATATTCTCCTTTTAGAAAAATTATTAGAGTACTTTAATAACCCTGAAGGAAGAATGATGTATTTTAATCCTTCACCTTCATTAGCTTAAATAGAGAAATAATGGCAAAAGAAATAATGCATCAAGTTCCCGATCTCATAAAGAAAAATGCTTTATTGAACGAAGAAGAATACGAACTGCTTTATAGAGAATCTTTAGACCATTCAGAAGACTTTTGGTCCAAGCAAGCTAAAGAATACTTAGATTGGATATCGCCTTGGGAAAAAGTTTCTGAAAACGACCTTACCAAGGGCGAGGTCTCTTGGTTTAGTGGAGGAAAAATTAATGCTTCAGAAAATTGCATCGACAGGCATCTAGAAGAAAGGTCTAGCCAAATTGCTATTATTTGGGAGGGAGATGATCCCTCTGTCTCCAAATCTATAACCTATCAAGAATTATACGAATCGGTTTGTAGATTTGCCAACGCTCTTAAAGAGAGAGGAATAAAGAAAGGAGACAGAGTTTGTATCTACATGCCCATGATTCCTGAAGCAGCTTATGCCATGCTAGCTTGTGCCAGGATAGGAGCTATTCATTCAGTGGTATTCGGAGGTTTTTCTCCTGAGTCGCTGAAAGACAGGATTTTAGATTCAGATTGCCAGACAGTGATAACAGCGGATGAAGGACTAAGGGGAGCAAAAAAAATCCCACTCAAACAAAATGTAGATGAAGCTTTAATCAACTGTCCTAAAGTTCATACAGTATTCGTTGTAAAGAGAACTGGAGCTGAAATAAATTGGGTTGATGAAAGAGATGTCTCTTATGAAGAGATTGTTAGTTCAATGAATTCAGATTGTCCACCAGAGGTAATGGATTCTGAAGACCCTCTTTTTATTTTATACACATCAGGTTCTACAGGAAAACCAAAAGGGGTCTTGCACACAACTGCAGGCTATCTTCTTCAAACTACAATGAGCCATAAACTAATCTTTGATTACCATGAGGGAGAGGTTTTCTGGTGTACTGCAGATGTCGGTTGGGTTACAGGTCACTCATATATTGTTTACGGACCTCTATCGAATGGAGCTACAACCCTAATGTTTGAAGGGATACCTACCTACCCCAGCCCATCAAGATTTTGGGAGGTGGTTGATAAGCATCAAGTGAATATATTTTATACTGCTCCTACAGCCCTAAGGGCTCTCATGGCTCAAGGCAATGAGCCTTTAGAGTCTACTTCTAGAGAGTCTATAAGAGTTCTGGGTACAGTTGGTGAGCCCATCAATCCTGAAGCTTGGGAGTGGTATTACCGGGCAGTGGGCGATAAGAGATGTCCGATAGTGGATACTTGGTGGCAGACTGAAACCGGATCGGCCATGATCAGCCCTTTGGCTGGTTCTACCCCTCAAAAACCTGGAAGCGCTACTAAACCCTTTTTTGGAATTGAACCAGCTCTGTTAGACGAAAATGGACAAGAGATTGAAGGAGAAGGTTCAGGTAATCTAGTCATTAAAAGAAGCTGGCCTTCTCAAATTAGAACTGTGTATGGTGATCATAAAAGGTGTGTTGAAACTTATTACTCCCTTTACCCTGGTTACTACACCACGGGAGATGGAGCTAGAAGAGATAAAGATGGCTATTATTGGATCACGGGAAGAGTCGATGATGTTCTGAATGTATCAGGACATAGATTAGGAACCGCCGAGGTAGAGAGTGCCCTGGTATTACACGAAACTGTCGCTGAAGCAGCAGTTGTGGGTTATGAGCATGACATCAAAGGTCAAGGAATATACTGTTATGTAACCCTGATGAACGGCATAGAACCCAGCGATGAACTTAAAAGTGATTTAGTTGGGCTGGTAGCTAAAGAAATTGGAGCTATTGCCAAACCTGATATTATTCAATGGGCCCCTGGTCTTCCAAAAACTAGATCGGGTAAAATTATGCGTAGAATTTTACGAAAAATTGCAGGAAATGAGATTAAGGATCTTGGAGATACTACAACTTTAGCCGAACCTGGTGTGGTACAAGAGATTATAGAAAACAGAGAAAATCGATAATGTCTTTAATTGATCTGGTAAATAAAAAATCTATTCTTCCTTCTAGCTCTGAGGCTTTGCCTGGTCGTACAGAAGAAATTGAGGTTCCGTCTGAACATTTTGTTAAAGGCACTCCTTTAAAGGGCCCCTTTCCACAAACTTATGAAATGGCTATATTTGGAATGGGTTGTTTTTGGGGTGTGGAAAGAAAATTTTGGGAAACCGACGGAGTGTATACCACGGCTGTAGGTTATTCAGGAGGGCTTACACCAAACCCTACTTACAGAGAGGTTTGTACTGGATTTACTGGACAGAATGAAACTGTATTAGTCGTTTATGATCCTAGTGAGATTACGTTTGAAGAATTATTAATAATTTTCTGGGAACAACATGACCCCACTCAGGGAATGCAACAAGGCAATGATGTTGGAACTCAATATAGGTCTGGAGTTTATTGTCTGAGCGAAAATCAAAAAAACTCGGCCCTAGAAACTAAAGATCGGTATCAACAGCTGTTAAATGATAAAGGATATGGCCCTATAACGACTGAGATAGTTCAAGCTGGAGAATTTTATTACGCAGAGCATTATCACCAACAATATTTAGCTAAGAATCCTGATGGATATTGTGGCGTTGATGGGACTGGTATTAAATTAAGCTAGCTGTCGATCCAAATAAATTGGTTACCTTCTTTGGTGACCCTATCATCGTTTAATAGCTTAATTAAATGGGCTTCAAGTGACCATTTGGCTATGGGAAATAAAGCAACATCTACATCGTCATAAACAGCTTCCACTAGTGAATCAGGGTTTCCTGTCTTAGCTTCTTTTATGGCTTCTATAACTTTTTCTTCTCTTTCTAGTCTATGCTGAACAATCCAATCGGCCACAGCATGCGGGTTAGGCATTAGCTCCCCGTGTCCGGGTGCTATGTTTTCAAGGTCGTAGTCTTTTAGCATTTTAAGGGACTCTAAATAATCTTTCATATTGCCATCGGGTGGAGCAATGACCACCGTAGAACCGTTCATGATGTGATCACCTGTAAATAAAAGCTTTTCTTCTCTCAAAAGATAACAAAGATGATTGGAAGCATGGCCCGGAGTGTGAATAACCTCAAACGCATGATCTTCTGCTTCAATAACTTCCCCATGAGTAAGCATCTTTGCTGGCTTAAAAGATGTATCTTGGTTCTTTGTTGTTTCTGTTATTAGGCCGAAAGCTGGAATATCAACTTTAGCTTGAAGAAGACTAACCCCAGGTGAATGGTCAGCATGGGTATGAGTTACTATTATGCGGCTTAAACTTGAGGAACTAGAGACAATTGCTTCAATGTGCTCTGACAAAGCCGGCCCTGGATCCACAACTGTTAGATCTTCTCCGTTACCCACTATATAAGTATTCGTTCCAGGTCCAGTAAAGACACTAGAATTCCCTGCCGTTATTCTCTTAACTAGTGGAGTTATCTGTACTATTTCTTCAGATTTCATTAGACATTAATGATCTTCGTATCCTTTATCCCCAGGTAACAAACCAACATACTTCCCGTCTTTCATGAAGAATTTAGGTTCAATAGTTGCAATATCATAAGGATTAATTGAATTCTTATCTTCTAGAAGTTCTTTCGTATTGTTGTACCCACAAATATTTTCAAGATTCTTAATGGTAGGCATAATCATTAATAGTTTGCCTTCTTCAAATTGCTTTAAAGCATCCTCGGGTTTGATCCATATGCTATTTACACTTTCGGATCCGTCATGAATAGCGTCCTGTCCAGCAGGTGCTTGGGCTATAAAAAATCTTGTATCATATCTTCTCTTTTCCACTTTAGGAGTAATCCAATGAGCAAGATAGGCCAGTCTATCGGTTGCCAAAAAAAGTTCTTCGCTTTTACACATTTCTGCCAAAACAGGCTCGCCATCATTTAATCTTTTTCTAAAATTTATAAAACGTTCATTCTCTGATTCATCTTCAGGATCAAAATTATTTCCATCTTTTCGATATGCCAAAAGTATTCCAGCTTCTTCAAAGCACTCTCTGATAACTGCTACCCAATAAGCTAAGCCACCTTTTTCCATTCCCAAAGCCGAAGAAGCATCTTCATCACTTACGCCCTGACACATATCACTTAAACGTCCAGATGCATCTTCGAGATCTACTTTCCCTCCCGGAAAAACATATGCTCCACCAAAATTGGTTTTTGCAGCCCTTTCGATAAGAAATACTTCTATACCCTGCCCTTGCACATCCCTAACCAAGAGCACTGTAGCAGCCGGTCTGGGCTCAGCTGGTGCTTCATTTGGATCTGCAAATTGATGATTAACTTGTTTCAAACTTTCATTCATATTTTTTATTATGCTTTAAGAGATTGGTATAGACTACCGAATTGAAAAATTTTGAGGAGATAATTTTTTTGCTAAAGGAGAGCAAATATGGATCAACTGACTGAAGATCTATTCAATAAACTAATTTCAGAGCCTAAATCAGAACATTCATTAGAAGTTCTAGATGGCAACATCTTTTATCAAAAATGGGGCACTCCTGATAATCCAGGGATAGTATTAGTTCATGGAAGTGGTGCGCATTCGCACTGGTGGGATTTTGTAGCACCCCTTTTAATTGATCAGTATGAAGTATGTGCCTTAGACCTATCTGGCATGGGGAGTAGTGATCATCGAGAACACTATAGTCCAGAAATTTTTGGAGAGGAGATCATAGCTGTAGCAGAAGATTCTGGTTTTTTTGATAACAGACCTTCTAATCCAATAATTTGTGGTCACAGCTTGGGTGGATACATGAGTATTCATGCCGCTAATCTTGCTTCTGAGGATATTAAGGGAGTAATAATGATTGATTCACCCATAAGGCCACCTCATTTTGACTATTCAAGCCACAAAGGAAGTGGCCCTATAAGAAAAAGGAAAACTTATCCTGATAAAAAAACCATCCTGGAAAGGTTTAAACTTGCTCCTGATCAACCAACTGATTTTCCTTTTGTCATTGACTACATAGCCAAAAATTCTATACAAGAAGTTAATGGAGGCTTTGAATGGAAGTTTGACGACTCCCTCTTTAGTAAACTTGGTTATCCTCATATGCCTAAGAATAATGCCTTCAACCTTTTGTGCCCTTTAGGTTTTATATATGGGGAAAACAGTGCCTTGATAACAGAACCTATTCTAGATTATATGAAATCAAAATTTAGAGAAGATACACCCATAATAGAAATTAAAGGTGCTCACCATCATGTGTTATTAGACAAACCAATTGAATTAGCTAAAACAATTAAGGAGATTGTTAAAGATTGGTAATTCTTAATCTCTAGGTGGAATGCCCTTCACCATCGTAAGAGATACTATAGGAGCTCCCTTCCTTCTATATTCAGACAGCTTCTGATATTCGGGATCGTTATACCAGCCTTTAGCTACTTCTTCTGAGGGAAACTTAAAAATAACAATCCTCCCTTTAAGAGGAGTGTCTCCCTCCAAATGCTCTATGGAGTCATCGTAGGTTACGAACTCTCCCCCATGTTTCTTCAGAATAGGGAAGAACCCTTTTTCATATAGTCGG
>CAXFFS010000066.1:0-7478 GCA_964002385.1 uncultured Gammaproteobacteria bacterium
ACCAGCTGAAGAACCTGTAGAAGTAGCTACTGAAGAGCCAGCTGAAGAAACACCAGCTGAAGAACCTGTAGAAGCAGCAGCTGAAGAGCCAGCTGAAGAAACACCAGCTGAAGAACCTGTAGAAGTAGCTACTGAAGAACCAGCAACTGATAGTAAGGCTTTAAACAAAGATGACCCAGAAGCTACAGATACTTCTTCTGAAGAAAAACCTGATAAATAAGTCTCCAATCAAATATGAATGATCGGTCTGAAGACCGAAGAATACCCCTAGGTATTTTGGGTAAACCTTTTGGAGTAAAGGGTTATATTTTTCTTAGGTACTATGGAGATAATCAAGAAAACATAAAGGATTTTGATGAGCTATATATTGACGAATGGCATAGTCTTAAAATTGAAGATATATTAATAAGTAACAAAAAACTGTCAGTTAAACTAAAAGGAATAGAAGATAGAAGTAAAGCTGAAACCTTAAGAAATAAAGAAGTATATGTTTTAGAAAGCCATCTACCACCTCTGGGGGAAGGGGAGTACTACTGGTATCAACTAGAAAATTTAAAAGTTATAAATGAACAAAATGAGTTTCTTGGAATTATTGACCATGTTATGCCCACTGGTGCCAATGATGTCTTGGTAGTAAAACCCTTGGAAGGAAGCGTCGATAATGATGAAAGACTTATACCGTTTTTGAAAGAAGAAATTATTATCAAAGTGGAATTATTAAACAAAGCAGTCTATGTAAAATGGCCGAAGGACTTTTAAGTTAGATTTATGCGTTTTGATGTAATTACCCTTTTTCCAGAACTTATAAAGAATTCCTTTGAACATGGCATAACAGGAAGAGCTTTAAGCAGTAAGAAGATATTGCTTGATACGGTTAATCCCAGAGATTTTTCTGAAGATATTAATAACAAAGTAGATGATCGCCCTTATGGGGGAGGTCCAGGAATGGTTATGCAAGCAGAACCAATGATTGCAGCCATTAGAAAAGCAAAAAAACAATCCAAAAATCCTCATACAATTTTTATGTCTCCCCAAGGAAAGATATTTAATCAAAATAAAGCTGAACAGTTTTCCAATATGGAACATCTGGTGATTGTTTGTGGTAGATATGAAGGGATAGACCAAAGAATTATAGAATCAGAAGTTGATGAAGAATGTTCCGTGGGTGGATATATTCTTAGCGGAGGTGAGCTACCTTCTTTGATAGTTATGGATTCAGTAAGCAGAATTATTGAAGGAGTCTTGGGAGATCCTGATTCTGCTAGAAAAGACACTTTTAGTAATGGTCTACTTAAACACCCCCAATACACGAGACCTGATTCAGGAGCATATGGTGATGTTCCGAAGATCCTGCTGAGTGGAGATCATGAATTGATTAGAAAGTGGCAACTTAAACAATCCCTTTTAAAAACCAGACAAAATAGGCCAGACCTACTTGAAAACAGGGTTCTTAATGAAGAAGAGCTTCAGCTTTTAGAAGAAATTATACGTGAAGAACAATCTTAATCTGGTAAGATGGGCGCCCAAAATTACCCTCAGAATTAAATAAGACTAGTGAGCAAAAATAAGTACATTCAACAAGTAGAATCTGGACAACTCAGAGAAGACATTCCTGAGTTTTCTCAAGGGGATACCGTTGTTGTCCAAGTTAGAGTTGTAGAAGGTTCTAGAGAAAGGCTACAGCCTTTTGAAGGAATAGTAATAGGAATTAAAAAAAGAGGCTTGGGATCAGCTTTTACCGTAAGAAAAATTTCTAATGGGGTAGGGGTTGAAAGAACATTCCAGACCCACAGCACAATAATTGGTAGTATTAAAGTGAAGCGGAAGGGAGATGTTAGACAGGCAAAACTATACTACTTAAGGGAATTAACTGGTAGAGCAGCAAGAATTAAAGAGAAACTAGATAAGTAACTCTTTACGCTGTTTAAACTCATGGTCGGCGCCAACATCTCATCAGATAGACTGATAGATGGTTTCATAGATAACATATGGTTAGAGAAAGGTTTAAGTCAAAATACTCTTAATGCCTATAGGCAGGATCTTTCAAATTTTAGTAAATGGTTAAATCCTGTCAATTTAGAAAAGGCCGACAAGGTTACTCTCCTTGACTATTTAGCTTATCGACTTAAACAAGGTTATAGCAGTCGTTCAACCGCTCGTTCTCTTTCTAGTTTGAGAGCTTTCTATGCCTATCTTCTTTCTAAATCATTAATAAGCGATAATCCAACCGCAAAAATTCAAAGTCCTAAGTTAGGTCATAGCCTGCCAAAAATACTTTCGGAAGAGGATGTAGAAAAATTAATCAATGCGCCTAATACCAAAGAACCTCTTGGATTAAGAGACAGAGCTATGCTTGAGCTTCTTTATGCTTGTGGTCTTAGAATTTCTGAACTTATAAATCTAGACGTTCTAAATCTCAATATTAGACAAGGGGTAGTAAAAGTAATAGGTAAAGGGGGTAAAGAAAGGTTAGTGCCAATGGGGGAGCAAGCACTAGATTGGATTTCTGATTATCTTACTTATGGAAGAGAGCAACTGCTAAGAGATAACAAGAAAAGTTCCCTTCTTTTTTTGAGTAATAGAGGCACCGGAATGACTAGACAGACTTTCTGGTATCGCATAAAACTATATGCCAATAAATCTGGAGTTGATCAGAGCCTCTCTCCTCATACTTTAAGACATGCTTTTGCGACTCATTTAATAAATCATGGAGCAGATTTAAGGACTGTACAATTATTATTAGGGCATACTAGTCTTTCAACAACTCAGATATATACTGAAGTGGCTAGTCAAAGAATGAAAGAATTACATAGAGAGCATCATCCTAGAGGTTAATTATGAAATCTTATAACACTTTAATTGGTATATTCTTCACGATACTTTTATCTCTTGGATGTTCTGATTCTGTAGGTGATCAACTTGAAAAAGATTTAACTATTTCTGAAATAAAGGAAAATTTAAGTGAAATGCTTCCTGAATCTATCGAAATTATTTCAATTGAAGAAACCGATATTGAAGGCTATTTAGAAGTTAATCTTAAAGGCATAGAACCTCTGTTTGTTTCAAAGGATGGAAAGTACTTAGTCTCTGGAGATATTTTTGAAATAACTGATAAAGGCTTAATAAATAAATCTGAAGCAAGAAGAAATTACCTTAGAAAAACAACTCTTGGAGAACTTGATAAGTCAGAGTTTATAACTTTCCAACCAAAGAAAGTGGCGCACTCAATCTTTGTTTTTACCGATGTTGATTGTGGCTATTGCAGGCAATTTCATGGACAAATTAATGATTATCTAGATTTAGGCATCCAAGTTAATTATTTAGCTTTTCCAAGATCAGGGGTGGATTCTGACTCTTACAACAAGATTGCTTCCGCATGGTGTTCTTCGCAGCCCCATGAGGCTATTACTGAACTTAAATTGGGGTATGAAATAAAACAAAATGTTTGCTCAAATAATCCTGTTGAGAAACACTTTAATTTAGGCAATAGCCTTGGTGTATCTGGAACTCCTTCAATTATTACATCTGAAGGTAGACTCATCCCAGGGTACATTCCTCCTGAAGACCTTATTGGATTATTAAGTAGCTAAAAATTAGAATCACAGCTTATGGATATAGATTTGCCTAGAGTTAATGAGTTTCTAACTATTGTTTTAATGAGATAGAAAAGTAAAAAAATGCAAACTTTGAAAGTAGGTCTTTGTGGTGCCGGAAATGTTGGAGGGGCAGTTTTAAAGACTTTAATTAAATCTTCTCAACTTCTTGAAGTACAAGGAGGGGTTCATTTTGATTTGGTTCAAGTAGGCGCTAGAAGAGGAAAGGAAGTAGTTCCTTATGAAGGAATAAATATCACTACCAATTTAGAAGATGTAGCTACTAATCCAGAAGTCGATGTCTTGGTAGAAGTCATAGGAGGAGTTAATTTTGCCTATGAATTGGTTACAACGGCTTTAAAAGAAGGCAAGCATGTAGTCACTGCCAATAAGGCACTTATAGCTTCTCATGGAAATGAGTTATTTGCTTTGGCTAAAGAAAATAATGTTGAGATTGGTTTTGAAGCTTCAGTGGCAGGGGGAACCCCAGTTATTAAGGCTCTCAGGGAAGGCTTGGTAGCTAATAAAGTTAAATGGTTTGCAGGTATTTTGAATGGCACTAGTAATTTCATTCTTACCGAAATGGAATCCAATCAATCAACTTTTGCATCGGCATTAGAAAAAGCTCAAGAACTTGGTCTGGCTGAATCCGACCCCAGTTTAGATATAAATGGGACTGATGCTGCTCAAAAGGCAAGCATACTTGCAGCTTTAGCGTTCCATGTCCCTTTTGATTTTTCCCTTGTAAGTTTTGAGGGAATAGAAGAAATAGAGCTAGAAGATCTTGGGTATGCTAAGGAATTGGGGTATTCAATAAAACATATTGCTCACGGAGAGTTAGAAAACAACGTTGTTTGTGTGAACGCTTATCCAACTTTAGTAGACAATGAAACTTTGCTTTCACAAGTAGGCAAGGAGATGAATGCCTTGGAGATTTTCTCAGAAGGCATGGGTTCCACCGTTTATTACGGTCCAGGTGCAGGACCAGAACCAACAGCTTCTGCAGTAATAGCTGATTTAGTTGATATTGCTAAAGGTGGTTGGGATTTAGATATTAATTCTGATGATCAAAACAAATTAGAAGTATCAGATAACAAGAAAGCAGCTAGATATTACAGATTACAAGTTAATAATGAGCCTGGAGTCATAGCCAAAATATCCTCTTTGTTTGGTGATAAAAACATAAGTATTGAAGCCTTGATTCAACATGAATCCAAGTCAAAAGAGAATCTGGAATCTATCCCAGTGGTCATAATGTCTGGTGAAATCTCAAACAATGAGGCTGTTAAACTGAAAAATGCACTGGAAGACTTACCGGAAGTTTTTCCTGGAGTGAAGAAGTTCAGAGTTCACACAGGCAAGAAGTAATGCAATATATTAGTACACGAAATTCTTCTTTAAGAAAATCATTTAGTGAAGTTCTACTGGGTGGTCTTGCCCCAGACGGAGGTCTTTATATGCCTCAGCAAACACTTAGGTTCTCTATGGCTCAGATAGAAAATTTAAATTCTTTAACTTATCAAGAAATAACTACCGAGATACTCCATCAATTTGTTTCAGATGAGATAAATAAGAAGGATTTTGAAAATATTGTAAATAATGCTTACCAAGTCTTTGATAGTAAAGATGTTGTTAACTTAGTTAAATTAGAAGATCAAAGATGGATCTTAGAACTATTTCATGGCCCTACATTAGCTTTTAAAGATGTTGCAATGCAGCTTCTTGGAACACTACTTGAGCATTTTGCTCAAAAGAAAGAGACAAAAATTGCTGTTTTAGGTGCAACTTCAGGCGACACAGGTTCGGCTGCGATTTCTGCCTGCTCTAGATATCAGAATGTTGAAGTATTTATTTTGTATCCGCATGAACGGATCACTGAAGTTCAGAGGAAGCAGATGACAACTACGCAGGCTAAAAATGTACATGCGCTATCGGTCCAAACTGATTTTGATGGGTGCCAAGCTATGGTTAAACAACTGTTTTTAGATGAAAGCATCTTGTCTAATCAAACAAGATTCGTAGCGGCAAACTCAATTAACTGGGCTAGATGTATGACCCAGTCTGTTTACTATTTTTGGACTTATTTAAGATTGAAGGAAGAGTTAAACCAGATGATCTTCTCTATACCCTCAGGAAATTTTGGACATGCTTATGCGGGTTGGCTGGCTAAAGAAATGGGCCTCCCTATCAGCAAAATATTTATAGCCACAAATAGCAATGATGTTTTGCACAAACTCTTTTCCGAAAATTGCTATAAAAAAGGTGAAGTCAACCAAACTTTAGCCCCAAGTATGGATATTGCAGTTGCAAGTAATTTTGAAAGATTGTTGTTCAACTTATATGAAAATAATGCAGAGAGGTTACAAATAGCAATGTCTTCGTTTCCACAAAATGAGATTTCAGTGCCCCTAGAATCTTGGAAAGAGGTTGAAGATTTCTTTCTGAGCTTTCCTAGTTCAGATCAAGAGATTCTTGAAGAAATCAAAAGTACCTATGAGCAACATAATTACGTTCTGGATCCACATACAGCAACAGGAGTAAGGGCAGCCAAAGAATTAGCCCAACCCAATCAGTCCGTTATAAGTATGGCAACAGCACACCCAGCTAAATTTATGGAAGCTATCAAGCAATCATTGGGTGAAGAGACTGTTGAGATGCCTGGACAATTACAGGCTATAGTGGATAAAGAGGAAGATTTTGTAATACTACCGGATAATATAGATAAAGTGAGAGAATACATCCTCTCATC
Organism: uncultured Gammaproteobacteria bacterium; assembly: GCA_964002385.1. Taxonomy (GTDB): domain Bacteria; phylum Pseudomonadota; class Gammaproteobacteria; order Magnimaribacterales; family Magnimaribacteraceae; genus AEGEAN-183. The sequence continues at coordinate 6,343 of CAXFFS010000066.1, forward strand.
GTTGGAATAAAAATGGTTGAAGTTACTTCAATAAATGAAGATTTAAAGGATCAGGTTAATCGAATAGACGCCTTAAGGGGGTATCTTTGACCTTGATAACAAACAAGCTCATCTTAAAGAGTTAACTGAAAAGCTCAACGATCCCAAACTTTGGGAAGATCCAAAAAAAGCTCAAGAGCTAAACAAGGAAAAGGTACATCTTGAAAAAGAATTAAAAGCTTTTATTGATTTAGCGCAGGCAATTAAAGATACCTCAGAGTTATCCGAATTAGCTCTTTCGGAAAAAGATGAAGAAGCTCTTGTGGAGCTTATTGAAGAAACTGAAAAAAATGAAAAAAAACTATACCAATTAGAATTTCAAAGAATGTTTTCAAACCCTATGGACCCTAATAATGCTTTCCTTGATATCCAGTCTGGTTCTGGAGGAACGGAAGCTCAGGATTGGGCTGAGATGATCATGAGGATGTATTTAAAATGGGGCGAATCAAAAGGATTCAATGTAGAAATGATCGAAGTTTCTCCTGGGGAAGTGGCGGGAATTAAAAGCTCTGCTATTAGGTTTGTAGGAGATTATGCTTATGGTTGGCTCAGAACAGAGACAGGCGTACATCGATTAGTTAGAAAATCTCCATTTGATTCCGGCAGTAGGAGACACACTTCTTTTGCCTCAGTATTTGTTTCTCCTGAGATTGATGAAACCATTGAGATAGATATAAACCCTTCAGATCTTAGAATAGATACGTACCGGGCTAGTGGAGCTGGTGGGCAGCATGTCAATAAAACTGACTCAGCCATTAGAATCACGCATGAGCCTACAGGAGTTGTTGTTCAGTGCCAATCTCAACGATCCCAACATAAAAATAGAGACAAGGCCATGAAACAACTCAGAGCAAAATTGTATGAAATAGAAATGCAAAAATTAGATGCAGAGAGACAGTCTTTAGAAGAATCTAAATCAGACATTGGATGGGGAAGTCAAATACGATCTTATGTGTTGGATTCAGCTAGAATTAAAGATTTAAGAACCGGTTACGAAACTTCGAATTGCTCCGCAGTTTTAGATGGAGATCTTGATAGATTTATTGAAGCGAGCCTTAAAGCCAATATTTAGTTAAAGTATGCCTAATGACTGAAGA
>CAXFFS010000067.1:0-7364 GCA_964002385.1 uncultured Gammaproteobacteria bacterium
GAACGATAAGCTCCTTCTTCTCCAGCAGCTGCCAAACCATAAAGGTAAGCTCGACCGCCCATACAGGCTTTAGCTCCCATTGATAAAGCTTTAAGTATATGTGTTCCTCTTCTTACTCCACCATCAAGAATAACTTCAAGCTTATCGCCTACTGCGTCAATGATATCTCCTAGTACTTCAATGGGAGCTGGACAACCGTCCATCTGACGACCTCCATGATTGGAAACCATAATAGCGGATGCCCCTACTTCAGCTGCCATTTTAGCGTCTTCCACAGACAAAATTCCTTTAATAGCAAATGGCTTATCCCACTGTTCTATCATCCAAGCAGCGTCTTTCCAAGTAACGGTTCGGTCAAATTGACTGTTCATAAAATCCATAACTGACATGCTTGATGATCCAGCTGGAACTTTGTGCTCTAAATTAACCATGGAAGGGGTTGGCGGGTGAGTTACGTAATTGAAAGACCAATTGATGTGTCTAGCGATGTTCATATATCCACTTAAGCCTAGTTTCGGTGGTACTGTCATTCCAGTTACTAAATCCCTTTCTCTTCTTCCATTACTAGGAACATCTACGGTTAGACACAAAGCATCATAGTTGGCGTCCTTACATCTTTGAATGTATTCCTGTGACAAGCTCCTGTCTTTTAATACATAAATCTGAAAAACTTTTGGGCCTTCGGAAGCCTTTGCAACATCTTCAATAAGCGTGGTAGATATGGTGGATAGACAAAATATGGTTCCTGTTCTTGCTGCAGCTCTAGCTGCGCCTCCTTCACCATCTGGATGAAACAAGCGATGATAGCCAGTTGGAGAGCAAATAAAAGGCCAATCTATTTTCTGACCCAAAACTGTTGTAGAAGTATCAATCTTGTCTACATCAACTAAGAATCTTGGTACCAGTTCAAATTGTTCAAATGCAGAGGTGTTTTGGCGATAGGTCCACTCATCTTCGGCAGCGCCGTCGATGTAATGAAACATTGGTGCAGGAAGTCGCTTTTCAGCGAGATCCCTAAAGTCCATCACCTTATGGCATGAATCAAGTTTTCTTTTAGACACTAACCTTTGTCTTTCTGCATCAACTCAAACATTTTCATTGCCTGTTCTCCTCCTTGATAACAAGGCTTGGCATCTTTCATATCTGAGATCTGGTCCCAATTTGAAGCTATATTTTCTGCAGTCATATCTTCGCCAGTTCCCAGATTTATTCCCATGGTTTCATGAATCATAACTCTGGCAAAAACCCCTGCCCCAGCAGCCATGATTACTCCTGAAGGTGCTTCCTCAGAAACCATATAAGTCACTGCAGGGGTGACAAAGTCTGGTTTTATTTGGTCCAGAATATCTGACATACCAGGTAATTCTTCAGTCATTCTAGTTCCGGCTAAAGGTGCCAGTGCGTTGCACTTGATGTTGTACTTAGCTCCTTCTAATTTCAGAGTATTTATTAGTCCAACCACACCCATTTTTGCAGCACCATAGTTACTTTGACCGAAATTACCATAAAGACCGCTAGAAGATGAAGTCACTACGATCCTTCCATAGTTCTGTTCTCTCATGATTTCCCAAACAGCTTTAGTGCAATTGACTGTTCCCATTAAATGAACTTCGAGAACCATCCTAAAGTCCTCATCTTCAATTTTAGTAAAGCTTTTGTCTCTTAAAATACCTGCGTTATTAATCAAAATGTCGATCCTACCGTAAGCATCCATTACTTCCTTAACCATAGCCTCAACCTGATCTTTATCGGTAACACTAGCGCCATTTGACATGGCTTCTCCACCTGCAGCTTTTATTTCTTCCACAACTGCTTCTGCTGGGGAAAGAGACCCCCCAGAGGATCCATCTACACTACCTCCTAGATCGTTAACAACTACTTTTGCTCCTCTCTTAGCTAGATCTAAAGCATGACAACGACCAAGTCCACCACCTGCTCCAGTAACAATAGCGACTTGATCTTTAAAAGTTATAGCCATAATTTCTCCTAATAAATTTTGAGGCGCTAATAGTACAGGAACCTAGTTTCTTTGTGAAAAGGCTTTTTTTATCCTGGATAATGCCTCTTCCAGTCTGGAACGCGGACAACCAAAATTAAGCCTTACAAATTTGTTGTCCCCAAAATATTCACCTCTGTGAACACCAACTCCTGCGTTTATAAAAAAATCTGATGGGTCGTCTAAACCAGATTTTGAACAATCTATCCAAGCAAGATAAGTTGCCTCAGGTCCATATAATGACAGCCCTTCTATCTTTGATATCTCTTCTCTTACTAGCTTCCTATTCTCAATAAGGTATTCCATTAGAGCCTGATACCAGGGGTCCCCATGTCTGTAAGCAGCTTCAGCAGCTGTATAAGCAAAAACTCCTATGTGAGCTGCAATGCCTCGCATATTTCTTCTAAACTCCTGTCTTAGCTCAGGGTTAGGGATAATGGCTGCACCGCATGGCAAACCTTGCATATTAAAGGTTTTAGTGGGTGACATTAAGGTTATGGAATTATTGGCCGCGTATTCATTGGTTTGAGCTAAGTGAATGTGTTTTCTATTAGTTTCAAAGAGTAAATCAGAATGGATTTCATCAGCACAAATAATCGTTTTATTTTTCTCACAAATATCCACTAACTTTTTGATTTCTTCTTTCTTAAACATTGTTCCACCGGGATTATGGGGATTACAGAAAAAGAACATTTTGACTTCTTCATTGATAAGATCATCAATTGACTCATAATCCAGCTCAAGCCTTCCTTGAACATTGATTAAGTCAGTTTTAAGCATCCCCCTGTTCATGTTGTCAGTTGCATAAACAAAAGGCCTGTATATAGGAGATGGAACCATAGCAATGTCACCAGGACTTAAAGTTGTACGACAAGCAACATTCAGTCCTACTACCACGCCTGGCATCCAGGTTACCCAATCAGGATCTATTTCCCACCCGGATCTCTCTGCCAGTCTCTGTTGTAGCAGAGAAGTTAGTTCAATTGGTCTTTCTGTATACCCATATATGCCTTGGTCTGCTCTATTCTTAATGGCTTCAATAACCTCAGGGGGACATTGAAAGTCCATATCAGCAACCCACATTGGTAAAATTTCAGGGTCATCAAACTTTAGCCACTTCGTGCTTCTTGAGTCAATGCGATCGATTATGGTGTCAAAGTCATATTTCATAATTTGCGGTATGGTACTCTAAAAAAATCTTTGCGGCTCCCCTATTGCTACAAAAGATCGCAATAGTTAGACTTCCGCGCAACATTTAATTAATAAGCTATGAACTCTTTGTACTCTCAAGTTAATGACAACACTCCAGTTCTAGTTGGTTGTTCACAGTATTTAGATACAAAAGGACCCGATGGACTCAACTATTTAGATATTCTTAGTGTGGCTTGTGAAAAAGCCATAAAAGACTGTAATGCAAGAATTTCTCTGAATGAACATCTGGATACAATTTCAGTTATTCGATTTGTCGGTGATACCCCAAACCGAAACTCAGCTACTACAGCTTTATGGGGTTATTCAAATATGCCACGGAGTTTGGGTAATTCTTTAGGGGTAACTGTTCCCCAGGAAATTTATACAACCACTGGGGGGAACTCTCCGCAACTACTACTTAATGAAATTTGTAATCGAATAAAAGATGGTCATGTTAATTGTGCTCTTTTAACGGGTGGAGAAGCCCTAGACACTCTCACCTCAAGAATAAAGTCGGGTTTAGATCTTAACTGGGGTGATGATCCCGGTGGAGAGCCTGAATCTATAGGCAGTAATAGCGACTTAGGCAGTAAGTTCGAACAAAAACATGGTATTTTTGATCCTTCTTCCGTCTATCCACTATTCGCTAATAGCATAAGGAGTAGTGAAGGAAAAAGCTCAAAAGAACACAGAGAAGATATTGGCAACCTTTTCAGTCGATTTTCTGAGATAGCTTCTCAAAATAAATATGCTTGGTTCAAAATTCACAGATCTTCAAATGAAATTGTAGAAGAGACGCCAAACAATAGGATGGTGGGATTTCCATATACCAAGTACATGAACTCAATCATGAGAGTGAACCAATCAGCTGCTCTAGTAATTACTTCAGCCAAAAAGGCCAGGGAATTAGGCATACCTGAATCCAAGTGGATTTTTATGCATGGCGGAGGTTGTTTGAATGATATCTGGAACGTTACTGACAGATTAAACTTACATTCCTCTCCTGCAATTAAAAAATGTTCTCAAGCTATCTTTAATGCAGCAAATTGTACTCAAGCAGATATTTCCTTTTTCGATTTATATTCTTGCTTTCCAAGTGCAGTACAGATTGCAAAAAAAGAGATTGGTATTCCAGATGGGGATAACAGAGACCTAACCGTTACTGGGGGACTGCCTTATTACGGGGGACCAGGGAGTGCTTATGTCGTAAATTCAATAGCAAGCATGGTGTCCAAATTAAGAGAGAATCCTGGAAAATTAGGTATGGTTACAGCCAATGGTTGGTTTCTAACCAAGCATGGAGCTGGTGTCTTTTCCTCTAATCCATTTCTTGGAGAATGGAACCAAGTTATAGATTCATCGCATTTGCAGAAAGAAATAGAAAACTCGGACCATCCAGAATTTATTGAAGAAGCCAATGGAAAAGGATTGATAGAAACGTACACTGTAGTTAATTCGAGAGAAGGTCCAACGAAAGCTATTATCATAGGGCTTCTAGAAGACGGAAAAAGGTTTGTTGCCAATACTGAAAAAGATGAGAACCTTTTAAATAAAATGATGCAGAATGAAATGCTAAACACTAAAGGAACCGTAAGATTTGAGAACTCACGAAATATCTTCCAGCCCGATTAAGAGGAGAAAAAGATGAAAGAAATCAATGTTGCCGTAACTGGTGGAGCCGGACAAATAGCCTATTCTTTGCTTCCTAGATTAATAAGTGGAGAAACTTTTGGATCAGACACCAAGGTCAATCTTCGATTAATAGAAATTCCTCAAGTTGTAGAAAAACTTGAAGGTACCATCATGGAGTTAATTGATTGCGGTTTTAAGCAAACAGGATCGCTGTTAGCCACAGCGGATATAAGAGAGGGAGTTAAAGATGCTGATTGGATTCTTTTGGTTGGTAGCATTCCAAGAGGAATAGTCGTTGATGGAAAAAAAATTGAAGAGAGAAGTGATTTGTTGAGAATCAACGGAGGTATCTTTACAGGCCAAGGAGAAGCCATAGGTGAATTAGCTAAGGAAGACGCAAAAATCCTAGTAGTAGGAAATCCTGCCAATACTAATGCGTTAATTGGAAGAACCAAATCTAATAACCCTACTCAAAGTTGGTTTGCCATGACCGCCCTTGATGCCAATAGAGCCAAGGCACAGTTGGCCGAAAAAGCAGGCGTGGATATAGCCTCAGTGACTAACATGACAATCTGGGGAAATCATAGCCCGACCATGTACCCAGATCCTTACAACGCAAAGATTGATGGTGTAAGTGCGGTTGAGGCTATCAATGACCTCGACTGGATTGAAAAAGAATATTTGCCTCTTGTTCAACAAAGAGGGAAGGCAGTTATAGATGCCAGAGGGGCTTCTTCTGCTGCTTCAGCTGCAAATGCTGCAATAGACACAGTAAAAGCTGTTGATAGCCAAACTACAAAAGGAGATTGGTTTAGTGCAGCTGTTCCAAGCGATGGAAGTTATGGAATACCTGAAGGCCTAATTTTTGGCTTTCCTTTAAGGACTTCAGATCAAGGTTCTGTTGAAATTGTTCAAGGAATAGAACTCAATGATTTTGCCAAATCCAAAATCAAAGTGACTACTGAAGAATTATTGTCAGAAAAGGAAGCAGTCAAAGATTTGTTGGATTAGTCTTTTCCTATGGGCTTCAGTTGAGGAAATAAAAGAACGTCTCTGATAGAAGAGGTTCCTGTAAAAAGCATTACTAATCTATCTATACCTACGCCGACTCCGGCACAAGGTGGAAGACCATACTCTAAAGCCTCCACATATTCTTCGTCATACTCCATTGCCTCTTGATCGCCTGAGGCCCTTTGTTCAACTTGTTGTTTAAATCTTTCTGCCTGCTCATCTGGGTCATTAAGCTCTGAGAAACCATTGGCAATTTCTCTCCCGCCAATAAACAATTCAAAACGATCGACGTAACTAGCATTTTCATCTTGAGATCTTGAAAGTGGAGACACATCTTTAGGATAACCTTCGATAAAAGTAGGGTCATCTAATTGACTCTCTACCCCTTTCTCAAATATTTCTAACTGCAATTTACCATCCGAAGCATCCTTAATATTCTCAACCCCTAATTTCTTCGCTATCTCTTCCAACTCTTTTCTTTCTTCAAGTTGATCTTTTTTAACCCCAAGATATTTAACTATAGAATCTAATAAAGTTAGCCTTTGAAAAGACTTAGATAGATCGTATTTCTTTTTATTTTGCTCAACAACAGAGCTACCCAAAACCCGTTCTGCTAATGTCTTTAACAAAGTCTGCATGAAATCCATCTGGTCTTCGTAATCTGCGTAAGCGGTATAGTACTCAAGCATGGTGAACTCAGGATTATGTTTTGTATCTATGCCTTCATTTCTAAAATTCCTATTAATCTCAAATACTTTTTCTAAACCCCCAATTACCAGTCTTTTTAGATACAGTTCAGGAGCCACTCTCAAGTACAAATCCATGTCATGGGCATTGTGATGGGTTATAAATGGTCGCGCGGTAGCCCCTCCAGGGATTGGATGCATCATAGGTGTCTCAACTTCCAGATAACCGTCTTCAATGAAAATATTTCTTATCTCACTTATGAGTTTGCTTCTAGTTTTAAACACCTCGAGACTTTCTTTATTAGTCAGTAGATCTAAATATCTTTTTCTGTATCTTTGTTCCGTGTCTACCAAGCCAGCATGTTTTTCTGGTAAGGGTCTCAAAGATTTTGTTAGAAGGAGAATGCTATCTGCTTCTACTGTTAATTCGTTGGTCTTGGTTTTAAATAGTTTTCCTCTTAAGCCTACAATGTCCCCTAAGTCCCATTTTTTAAATTCTTTGTAAGCATCTACTCCTACATTATCTGACTTTATGTACGCTTGTATTTGTCCCGTAAGGTCTTGAATGGTAATGAAACTCGCCTTCCCCATGATGCGTTGCAACATGACTCTACCGGCAATTGAGACCTGAACTGCTTCCTTATCTAATTTTTCTTTCTCAAGAGAATCGTAAGAAGTGTGAAGATCTTCTGCTAAAGCATCCCTTTTAAAATCGTTAGGAAAAGCATTTCCTTTAGATCTTAAGTCATCAAGCTTTGCACGCCTAAGAGCTAACAGCTCATTTTGTGAAATTTCTTCAGTCATTAGGCATACTTTAACTAAATATTGGCTTTAAGGCTCGCTTCAAT
>CAXFFS010000068.1:0-7150 GCA_964002385.1 uncultured Gammaproteobacteria bacterium
TAGTTAGTAAGAAATAACTATCTCTTGTTAAACTTAAATAAAAATAATTTATAAGGAAAAAAATGACAGAAACTTACACAGATCATCCTTATCTACAAGGTAACTACGCTCCTTTAAGAATGGAAAGTGACCTCAACGATTTAATTGTTGAAGGAGAAATCCCTAAAGACCTGTATGGAAGTTATTATAGAAATGGTCCTGATCCACAATTTCCACCTATGGGTGGCAATTATCATTGGTTTGGAGGGGATGGAATGATTCATGCTTTCCATTTTGAAAATGGGAAAGTTTCCTATAAAAATAGATGGATACAAACATCAAAATGGAAGCAAGAAAGGAAAGCAGGAAGGTCTCTTGTAAATCTACTAAACCCCATGGAGCCTGACCCCCTTTGGAATCCTGAAGGAGAAGATGGAACCGCAAACACAAGTATCATTTTTCATGGAGATAAACTTCTTGCTCTAGAAGAAGGCCATCCTCCTTTTGAGATCGATCCATTCACTCTGGAATCAATAGGATCATATAACTATGAAGGCAAATTACTTTCACCAATGACTGCACATCCCAAGATAGACCCACTGACTGGAGAAATGTTTGCTTTCAGTTATGGTTTTGGTGATAACAAGATGACTTACTTTGTAGTAGACACAAATGGAAAGCTTACCCATTACTCTGAATTTGCGACCCCATACTCGAGTATGGTGCATGATTTTATTGTCACTTCCGAGCATGTAATTTTTCCTGTTTTTCCCCTTGTTATAGATTTAGAACAGGCAATGATGGGTAATGCACCGATTGTATGGGATGGCAAAAGACCTAGTTATATAGGAATCATGCCAAGAGATGGTTCTGTGGAAGACATAAAATGGATAGAAGATGATCCTTGTTATGTATTTCACCCAATGAATGCATATACTGAGGGAGACAAAATTGTAGCCGATATGATGCAATTTGAAGAAGCACCTTTATTTCCTCACGCAGATGGTTCAGCTCCTGACCCTAAAAAAGCTGAGGCCAGACTAAATAGATGGGAAATTGATCTATCCTCTAATTCAGGAAAAATTAATAAAAACTTTTTGGATGATGACATGGGAGAATTTCCTAGGTTAGACGAAAGATTTAGCATGCTTAATTACAGGCATGGATTTTATGCTTCTAGAATTGGTGATCCATCAGGAATTAGTTGGAATGCTATTGCTCATCATGATCATCGGACTGGAAATAAAAAGTTTTTTGTCGTAGATAAGGAAGATGCAGTAGGGGAACCAATTTTTGTTCCGACCTCTAAGGATGCTGAAGAAGGAAATGGGTTTTTAATTACATTGGCATATAAAGGAAAGGAAAACAGATCTGACTTACTTATATTTAATGCAATGGACGTGGAATCTGGACCTATAGCTACTGCACATTTGCCCCATAGAGTGCCTTATGGATTCCATGGAAATTGGCGACAAGGAGAACAAACTTAATCATGACTAGGAAGAATCTAAAAAACAGGCGATGGGTTTTAAATTCAAGGCCCCAAGGAATGGTTAGTAAGGAGAACTTTAAGTTTGAAGAATTAGAAGTAGAAGAAGTTAACGAGAACCAAATGTTATTAAAAAATCTGTACTTTGGTTTTGATCCTACACAAAGGGGCTGGTTAAATGATATGAAGAGTTACATGCCACCAGTCCAAATTGGAGAAGTAATGCGTTCAAGCACCATTTCCCAAGTAATTGAATCTAATATTCCTGATTTCAAAGAAGGTGATATTGTACAAGGAAGTTTTGGATGGCAGGAGTTTGCTATAACCGATGGCAAAGCGGGGTTCATGAACGCCTCCAAAATTCCTGACAACATACCTCCAACGTCCTCTCTAAGTGTTTATGGAGTCACAGGATTAACTGCCTATTTCGGTCTGCTTGATGTAGGAGGACCTAAGGAGGGTGATACAGTAGTTGTTTCTGGAGCAGCAGGAGCTACAGGCTCTATTGCTGGACAAATAGCTAAAATAAAAGGATGTCGGGTAATCGGTATAGCCGGAGGGACAAAGAAATGTAATTGGCTTACGGAAGAAGCTAATTTTGACGCAGCTATAGATTATAAGAGTGCAAACTTAGGAGAAACCTTAAGAGAACTCTGCCCCAATGGAATTGATGTTGTATTTGATAACGTTGGAGGTGAATTTTTAGACGTAGCTCTAACTTTGATAAATATGAATGCAAGAATAGTCCTGTGTGGCGCTATCTCAACGTACAACAATGAAAAGCCTTCTCCTGGACCATCTAACTATATGTCCCTGGTAATAATGAGAGCAAGAATGGAAGGGTTTATAGTTCTGGATTACTTGGACAGATTCCCTGAAGCAATAAAGAGCCTAAGTAAATGGGTCGAAGAAGGAAAAATAACCTACCTGGAAGATATTCAAGAGGGGATAGAGAATGCGCCTGATACTCTAGTAAGATTATTTACTGGACAAAATTTCGGTAAGCAGCTGCTTAAAATTGCAGAAGCAGATTAAAGAGGCTAACCTCCAAGTTGTTTGACTATTTTATTTAGATGATCAAACCTGTCCACATTGGATTGGAATTCAAGTATGTTCTGCCTTTCTGGAGGCGTCAGTGGCAATAGGCTAGCAAGGTTGTAAGCTACACTTGAAGAGTTTTCAAAATTTATAGCCAATTCAAGTTTTTTTATTTCAGGGTGGTTGGAAATTTCTTTAAGTATTCGCCAGATATTTTCATACTGAGGCTCTAGGGTTATAGACTCTTCCTCTTCAGGTTGCTCAATTGAATCACCCATTATTAGTCCATCTTCTTGTTTTCTTCTATCAATGATTTTAACCCTGTACTGACCCTGAACGGTTATTCCTAAGAGACCATTTTCGAGTTGATTAAAGTCAACAATTTCAACATAAGTCCCTATTGGAGAGTGGTCGGGTAGCTTAGATGAACCTGTCTCGTTAAGACCTCGTAGAAGAACAACACAAAAGCCTGTTTCTTGACTCATACAACTCTTCACCATATCCAAGTATCTAGGTTCAAAGATTTGTAAAGGTAAATATCCTCCAGGCAAGACATTGACTGTCAGAGGAAAAATAGGAAGTTCTTTTGTTAAATTAGTTTCTATTGGCATACTCTTCAACTTCTTTCCAGACTCTAATGAGATTACCTCCAAGGATCTTATCAATATCCTCTCGACTATAGCCCCTTTCTAAAAAACCTTCTATTAGACTTGGGTAACTAGAAACATCTTTTAAACCTATGGGCAATGTATCCCCTACTCCATCATAATCTGAACCAATCCCCACATGATCAACTCCAACTAAATTTATAACCCTGTCAAAATGATCTAGAACTTCATCAAGAGTGGCATAGGGATATTTATTTTTTGAAAAAAACTCTTTTCTAGCTTCGTTGATTACTTCTTCGGAAACGCCTTCTCTACTTTGACCAAATTTTAATTCTAAAAAATTGTTCATTAGATCCATATAGTCTCTTGGTCTTTGACTAATAAAACTGCTACCGAAATTAATTTGTAAGACACCACCCTTTTCAGCTAATTTATTGAGCATGACATCATCTACGTTTCTTTCAAAACCAGGGGTAAAGTGCCTCAAAGAAGAGTGGCTTGCTATAACTGGTACTTGGCTTAACTCTATTGCTTGGTAAAAAGCTTCATCGTTTACATGAGAGATATCTATCATAAGTCCTACCTTATTCATCTCTTCAATTAGAGTTTTGCCAAATTCACTCAACCCATGCCATTGGATATTTTCATCGTAAGAGGAATCACTAATATGGTTGGTTTTGGAGTGAGTCAAAGTTATATAACGTATACCTCGATCATAGTAATACTCAACTCTAGAAAGATCGCCTTGAATGGGAGCTCCATTTTCCATGCCCAGTGCTATGCCTACTATATTTTTATTTGTTAATGAACTTAGGTCATCTACAGACTTAATTAATAAGAACTTCTCAGGGTAAAGAGTAACTATGTCTTCAACCATGTCTATTAAGTCATTTGCCATCTTATGAGAAGTTCCGTCTTCCTCAGTGCTCGCTGGTAAGTATATTGAGAAGAAGGGAACATTAAGCCCCCCTTTCCTAGCTCTAATAAAATCAAAATCTCCATTGGTAGGACCTGATATGTCATCAATCTCTAAACCTTCTAAGTGCTGACTCCATAAACGATATGGGACATCTATATGAGAGTCTAATATCAATGAATCTTGAGCTATTTCATCGGCGTTCAGACTAATTTTGCTTTCCGAGCAAGACTGTAAGATAAGAAATAAAAAAATTACAAATAGATGCTTCATGTAGTTATAGTTTAGAGTTCAGAAGATCTGATAATCCATCAAAACTTCCATTTGACATCATAATAATTACGTCATTATCTTTAATAATAGAACTCTTAAGTTCATCAGAGAAAGAGTCTACTGAATCTATAACATAATTTTTTTCAGGAGATTTGTTAACTAAGTTATTCAATTGATCTTTATCGGGTCCCTTCCAAAAAACTAGATCTGCTTCGCTAGTTGCGCTCGTAAGATTTTTGTCATGTAAGCCAGATTTCATAGTATTTGATCTTATTTCAATTAAAGCAATTATCCTATTATTTAGGTATCGAGCTCTTAAACCCTTCAAAGTTTCCTGGATTGCCGTCGGATGATGTGCAAAATCGTCAAATAATTTTAGGTCCTTTCTATCTATGATTGTATCTAGTCTTCTCTTAACTCCAGAAAAGCTTTCTAAGCACTTAGCAGAGTCTGATAACGATAGATTAAAATGTTGAAGAGCTAATAAAGCTGTAATTGCGTTTCTTGCGTTGTGCTCACCCAACAAGTTCCAGTTTATTTCCACAACCTTTTTGTTTATAGAAAATCTAACTGAAGAATGGTCCTTTTTTATGGCTTCAAAGTAATTTGAACTATTTCCTTCAATGCCGAATTCAACTTCTTTACTCCACACCCCTAAATCCAAGACTTCCCTAATGTTCTTGTCGTCTCCAGGAAATACTATGCAGTCTTCTGAGGACATTGTTCTAATTAAATTATGAAATTGTTTTTGAATTTCCGTTAAATTTGAATATATGTCTCCGTGATCAAATTCCAAATTATTAATTATTAAAACTTCCGGATTGTAGTGAATAAGTTTTGCTCTTTTATCAAAAAAAGCCGTGTCGTATTCATCTGCCTCAATTACAAATATTTCATCTTTGCCTAATTTAGCAGAAACCGAAAAATCTTTAGGCCTTCCAGCAATTAAAAAGCCCGGATCCATACCCAAATTCACAAGTACCCAGGTCAGCATCGCTGTGGTAGATGTCTTACCATGAGTTCCAGACACAGCGATAACTCTTCGATTCTTAAGTATATTTTCAGATAACCATGCTGGACCTGACGTATGGGGTAGCTTGGAATCCAAAATATGTTCGATAGACTCATTTCCTCTGGAAATCACATTACCTATCAAATAGAGGTCAGCTTCAGGGAGGTCTTTCTTGTTATAACCCTTAATTACTTTAATATTTTGTTCTTTCAGAAGGTCTGACATAGGTGGATAAACATTTTCATCACAGCCCGAAACTTCAAACCCTAATTCCCTTGCAAGCAAAGCCAGTCCGCCCATAAAGGTTCCACATATGCCCAATATATGAATTTTTTTCACTGCCATATTTTAATTATACCGATCTCCTTTAATTCCCTCTTGATCAAGATTTAAGTAACATCGCACCTATGAAGAATAGAAATGTTCTATATGCACAATCAGGCGGAGTTACTTCTGTAATAAATGCAACTGCTGCAGGTGTTTTAGAAGCTGGACGCAAGTCTAAAAGGATAGGCAAAATTTTTGCTGCAAAAAATGGTATTTTAGGTGCTCTTAACGAAGAGATTATTGATACTAGTTTTGAATCTGATAAAGAAATATCTAGGCTAAAACACACACCAGGTGGAGTCTTTGGCTCTTGTAGGTACAAGCTTCAAGACCCTAGTAGCAATCAAAGAGAATACGATCGGTTATTGGATGTTTTTTTAGCTCACAATATCGGATATTTCTTTTATAACGGTGGAGGCGATTCACAAGATACAGCTAATAAAATTGTAAACTTTACAAAAGATATGGGATTCCCAGTTCAATGTATAGGCATACCTAAGACAGTTGATAATGATATCCCTTTCACAGACAACTGCCCTGGGTTTGGATCAGTTGCTAAATATATAGCGATATCAACCAAAGAGGCGGGCCTTGATGTAGCAAGCATGGCTGAAACCTCAACTAAAGTTTTTATTCTAGAAGTGATGGGTAGACACGCAGGTTGGATAGCTTCAGCTGCTGGCTTGGCTCAGGAAAAAGAAGGCGATCCACCCCATTTAATTCTTTTCCCGGAAATAGCCTTCAACAAGAAAAAGATGATTTCCAAAGTTAGAGCAACAGTGAAAAAGCATGGGTATTGCGTCCTTGTTGTGTCTGAAGGCGTTCGAAATAGTAAAGGTAAATTCTTAGCTGATGCAGACACAAAAGATGCATTTGGTCATAAACAACTAGGTGGTGTAGCTCCAAAAATAGCCTCGATAATAAATTCCTCTTTAGGCTATAAATACCATTGGGCAGTATCTGATTATCTCCAAAGATCGGCAAGACATATAGCTTCACAAACTGACCTAGAGCAAGCTTATTCAGTAGGAAAATCTGCTATTGATTTTGTACTAAAGGGTGAAAATGCTGTTATGCCAATTATCAAAAGGAAGAAAACTAAAAAATACTCTTGGGAAATAGATAAGGTGGCACTCAGTAAGGTTGCAAATAAGGAAAAGAAAATGCCTAGAAGTTATATAACTAAAGACGGATTTGGTATTACAGAATCATGTAAAAAATACCTTAGACCACTTATCCAAGGCGAAGCTTACCCTCCCTATAGAAATGGCATGCCAGTAACAGCTAATCTAAAAAATAAACTCTTAAAGAAAAAATTAAAAGATTTTAAACTTCCTAAGAAGTAAAGAATTTCAAGCTATTTTTCCAAAGGACCTTCAAAAAAGACTTCTGCCTTTGACAATCTATCTATTAAAGGCAGACCCAAGCCCGAAGCTGGTGTTAAAAGACCACCGTAATCCTTTCCTCCAGGTAAATTATCTTCACTATGGATAAGTGTGAGAGCACTT
>CAXFFS010000069.1:0-7019 GCA_964002385.1 uncultured Gammaproteobacteria bacterium
CCTTTGCGGAACACCCAAATAATCATCAAAGCTTAGATTAGAAATTTGAGAATTTTGTTCGTACCCTCTTCCAATGGGTTTAACCCATAGATGATCGCCTGTCTCCATTGAAATTGCAGTTACTCTCGCGTAAGGAGGTTTCATAAGAGGCAATCCTTCTGGGCCATCTACAAAATCTCTATTTTGAGTTGTTTGCAAACCACTTCTCTCTATTCGAGTCACAAAAGGCCAAGTTACCGAAGGGACAAAAAGTGTGTTTTTACCTGCGTGATAAGAAGCACCTGACCAGCTTCCGCCACCTCCTATAGAAGGAACTGTCAAAGCACCTTTATCACTGGGAGGTAAATACAGTTCACCGTAATCGTATTGGCTAATTATATCTAAAGCCTTACTCTTCAAGGAGTCAGTAAAATCAATAATGTTACTTTCATTAACTCCTTGATGATCGTAAGGGGCTGGCTTGGAAGGTATAGGTTGAGTGGATGAAACTTCTTCTCCGGTTACAGTACTCGAAAGAACAGGAGTTTCAGTTATGGGCCATTTAGGTTGACCTGTTTCCCGATTAAAAACAAAGAGGAAGGCTTGTTTAGTTATCTGAGCCAATAACTTTTCTGTTCCTGCTTCAGTGGTTACGTCTACTAAATTTGGTGCAGCAGGTAAATCGTAATCCCACAAACCATGATGAACGGTTTGGAAATGCCACTTCCTGTCTCCGGTTTCTATATCAAGTGCAACCACAGATTCGGCAAAAAGATTATCCCCCAATCTATCGCCTCCAAAATGATCATTAGTTGGAGTGGTTAGTGGCAGGTAAACCATACCAAGTTCTTCGTCGCAACTGAAAGTTGACCAAACATTCACTCCAGCTCCTTCTAGATAACTGGTATTTTCCCAAGTATCAGCGCCGAATTCGCCTTCATGGGGAATTACATGGAATTGCCATTTAAGCTGACCGGTGATGGCGTCGTAGGCTCTTACATCTCCTGGAGCCATAGAGGTAGCATCTAAATACTGAGCGGGATAATCCATAACAGAGGAACCAACTACTACAGTATCTTTACAAACCAAGGGCGGTGAATTCACTCCGTAGTGATCATTATTTATGGCTCTGCCTAATCCTTCTAGTAAATTTACCTTTCCGCCATTATTGAAGTTGAGATCTACTTCTCCAGTACAAGCATCAATGCTGTAGAGGAAACTGTCCAAAGTTCCTACAAAAATTCTTTTGTCATTATCTTTTTCCCAATAAGCTACACCTCGATGAACAAATCCATGATTGGGTGGCCTACCTGCCTGGTAGGATTGCGGATCAAAGGTCCAAATAGCTTGTCCAGTTTCTGCATTGATTGCGACAATATGATTAAACTGTGAACTGACGAATAAAACTCCATTTATCATAATTGGTGTACTTTCATTCCAAAATGCTTCCAGGTCACTATTTGCTGCCAACAGATTCTCTGTAGGCGATGTCCATCTCCAGGCTAAGGTTAAATTAGAAAAATTTGTCTCTGTTAATTTGTCCGTATCCAAATACCTAGAAGCATATTGGTCTGAAGAATAGTGAGGCCACTGCAGTTGCTGGCTCACCGTTGGAGCTCCACCTTCTGAAGTACAAGCAGATGCTATTGTAGGAGTGGTGGTGATTGGGGGTGGAACAGGTGCTTCACTACTCCCGCCTCCACCTCCTCCGCAAGAGATTAGGTTGATGAAAAGAAGCAAATAAAGTTTTCTCAAGATTTCCTATTAGCTTTAGTAACTTACTCCCATTCCAGCTTTAGCGTCTGTATTTACTCCGTAAGGAGCTATGGGATAACGTAAACCGTTTCTGGAAAGATGCTCTAATCCATCAATTACTTTTGGTAAAAAGTGTGGAGGAATAGCCATCAAAAGTTCATCTTCCATCACACCACCATAACGTCTCTCAGCAAAACAAGGGATGGAAAGACTGGGTTCCCCTGTAGAAAGAGCTCTGCCCCAAGAATCTGCACAAGATGACTCCCCGACACAACTCCAGTCAAGTTTTTTGAATCCAGACCATTGCAATCCATTAATAAATAAAATCATTTGGGCAGGAGTTGCATAAATTAAACAGATATCAGGTGGATTTAATCTACCACTGGTAAGTGGACTCACTGCCATTGCTAAATATTTTCCGTGTTCTACTACATCCATGGACTTCTGATGAGTACTAGCACCATCAAGATCACTAAACCAAACTCCAGCCATGCGATCTCCTGAGAGCCATTTATCGTCTCTAGGACTAAGACCGATTACAGTGCTACATTGGGGTCCTACTAAATCTTCCACTGTAATTCCCACTGTCCAGCCATTTCGACTAGCTTGGCCCACAATTTGATCGGTTGTATGTACCGCACTGGGTCTCCTTATTTTTGGTATGGATTCCATTTCTTCGACGCTTTCAAAAAGTTTCATACCAATTGGAATGGTTCTTAATTTAAGCAACTTATTTAAAGAAGCTACAATTTCATTCAAATCAAAATTGGAAGATTCAGAAGCTATGATTTCATTCATTGATTTTCCCCTTAACCGCATTCACGGTTGCTAATAACCATGTAATAATAATCAATAAGTAGGAGATATAAAATGAAACTAAGCTATTTATTTAAGTCATTATTAATTACATCCCTTTTTCTTTCGTTATCTATTTATGCTTCTTATCATAAAAAGCCAGAAAATGAATATGAAGAGGGCCAGCAAGCTGTCTTAGACGCTTTTGGTTGGGATTTTGATGAGGCTGAGATCACCATTGAAAGCATCTCAGACAATATTCATGTTTTATTTGGTCTAGGAGGAAACATTCTTGTCAGCACTGGAGAGGATGGTGTTCTTCTAGTAGATGACCAAATGCCAGAACTGAAATATAAAATCCTAAGGTCTTTAAGAAAAATAGGCGGTAAGTCAGTGGATTACATAATTAATACCCACTGGCACTTTGATCATGCAGAAGGAAATCTTGCTTTTGGTCCCGATGGGGCAAAGATAGTAGCTCACGAAAATTCAAGAAAAATGATGCTAAATCCGAAGCCTATTAATCTTTCTTTCATAGTTTATCCTCAACAACCCTACCCTTTAAATGCAGTACCTCAAATTACTTATCAGGACACCATGAAACTTCATCTTAATGGTGATCAGATTGAGCTTTATCATTTTGGTCATGCTCACACAACAGGAGACACGGCGATTTATTTGAGAAACTCTAATGTTTTACATATGGGGGATGTATTTAATATGACCGGACCTCCTTTCATAGATGCTGGTAATGGTGGATCAATAGATGGGATTATTCATTTCTGTGAAGAAATACTAAAAGTTGTTAACGATGAAACGGTTGTAGTTCCAGGGCATGGACCTATTTCAACAACTGAAGATCTTCAAACTTATATTGATATGTTGATTGTTGTTAGAGATAGAATTCAAGTACAAATTTTAGAAGGAAAAAGTCTTCAGGAAATTATAGAGTCTGATCCAACCAAAGAATGGAGAGATAAATTTGGTGATGGACCTTTTATTGTAGGTGTAATAGATAGGGCTTATGCAGGAATGACTAAATAGAGTTGAAGTGCTCTATCATGCGGGACGTAATTTCTTCAGTCATTTGCTCGGGTATTTCATGACCAACCCCTTCTAACACCATCAGTTTGGCATTGGGAATCCCATCGGCTAAAGCCTGACCATGATCAAAAGGCAGAATAGCATCTTCAGTTCCGTGAATTACCAAAGTAGGTAAGTTAATTTCCTTCAATCGGTCTTTCCTGTGAGGACTGGAACTAACTGCAGCGCCGTGACCAGGAAAAGGATTATGGCCATGATCCATGATCTCTTTGGCCCCTTCTCTAAACTTCTTTTCATCAAAAGGATAACGAGAACCAATTAATTCTCTATAAATACAAACCAAACCTTCTAAATACTCTCCTTTCATGTTGTGTTCCATGGATTTCATCATGCCTTGCATTAAGCTTTCAGTAGGTGGAGAAAGATTTTCATCTTCAATGCCTGCACCGGGTGTAGACATAATTGGTGTAAGTGAAAGCGCCTTATGCGGATGATCTAAACCTACCACCTGAGTAATCATTCCGCCCATTGAAGCTCCAACTATATGAGCCTTTTCAATCTCCAGGTGCTCCATTAAAGAAACGGCATCTTGGGCCATATCTTCTAAGTTATAACTTACTTCAGAAGAAACCATTTGCCCTTCTTGCATAACAAAACTTGGCTCTGTGGTTACCCAAGTACTTTTACCAACATCTCTATTGTCGAACCTTATGACATGAAAACCTGCCTCTACTAGAGGATTTATAAACTCCAATGTCCACTGCATGGCATTGGCATTAGCACCCATAATTAAAAGAACAGTGGGATTAGAAGAGTCGCCGAAGTCTTCCCACCAAATATTGATGTCGTTGACTTCAGCAATCCCTTGACTCATTTTCACTCTCTAACTAGAAATCTCTACGGAATTCAACTCCTAAACGTCTAGGGGCTCCCCAGTAGTCTGCAGCCATGCCAAGGCCTGGATCAGTACCTCCAATTTGGACATCTCCTGCTTGATCAAGCATGTTATAGACATACTCTTTATCCGTTAGATTTTTACCCCAAAATGAAATTGTGGTAACTCCATCGGAAAGATTCCAGTTAACTCTTCCGTCTATTAGGGTGTACCCAGGGGTAAAGGAAGTAGGCGTATTTTCTAATGAAAAATACTGGTCATCTTTTTTAGTAGCTCCGATCACACTAACAAGATCTCCTCCTGATGGAAGAGAAGTTGTGTGAATAAAACTAACGTCTAGAGTGTCAGTGTCTCCACCATTTCCAAACTCAATATAACTTAAATCTCTAGTAACTATGCTTTCCACTAGTGAACCATCTGCTGCATTAGTAAACACATTGTCTTCGACAGTGAACTTATCGTATTCACCTTCCAGGTGACCATAAGCCAGGGTCATAGACCAACTTTCGCTTAATTGAGCCATCAACTCCAACTCTAATCCATTAAGAGTTGCTTCTTGAGCATTAATCAAATCAGCGGTAGGCTGTCCATCAACCAATCTTCCAACCGTTAACTGTTGATTTTCATACGAGTTATTGAAATAAGTTCCGTTAAGTCTTACTTTGCCGTCCCTTAGAGTTGTTTTAAATCCTATCTCTATGTTGTCAGAGATTTCAGGCAGGAAAGGTCTCATTCGAGTATCTTGGTTAAAGCCTCCACTAGAGTACCCCTTACTGTAACTTGTATAAAGTAGAGTATCGTCATCGTATTGATAACTTAAAATAGCTCTAGGAGTGGTTTCACTATAACTTACTGTTTGTGTACACCTATCACTCAAAGGAACAACAACGCCTGGAGCAACTTCAGCGCTAGGCATTCCAGGGCAGAAGTAAGTAGGGTCAAAAGCTCCACCATAAAGAGTTTGCCATCTTTCAAAATATCTATCGTCATTTGTTCTTCTAACTCCAACGGTTAAATCAAGTTGGTCAGAAATTTGATAAGTACCTTCTGCATAGAAAGCATCATTCTCATTAGTGACGTTGTATCCTTGATTTCTACTTCCATAAGCTTGAGTACCTAAAACTATATCCGCAAGTCCAGGTACGTAGAAAACAGGCCATAAAGTAGCTGGAGGAGGAAGCACTCCTCTGAATATGGGTACATCTATGCTCTCGATCGCATTTTCTTCAAAGATATAAGCTCCTATAACCCAGTCAAAAGAATCAGAACTACCTGTAAGTCTTAATTCATGAGACTCAACGTCTATTTCACTCGGGTTATTTATTACATCCAGTAAATTAGCATTACCACTAATTCCAGGACCATTTCCATAATTCCAACCCCATGATCCATTGTAAGATTCAATCTCTCTTTTATTTGAAATAAGAGTTATTTCACCAATTGAAAGATCAAAGGTTTGGGTTAAAGTGTAAGAATCTACTTCAGTTTCTGAATCAGTTCTTGGGGCATTGTCATACGAATGACGTGGAGAAGAGTTTCGACAATTGGCTTTCATAGAATCATATGTACCAAAAATAAAGGCTAGAGCTGCAAACCCTCCTGCCGTTGCACCGACTTCAGGTCCTGTAAATCTACAGCTTCCCAAAGGAGAAAGTACATCTGATTCGAAACGATCATAAGTTAGCCTTGCATTATAAACATCACCCGAACGAGCTAATGAAGCTCGATAAGAGTTTGAATTTTCATTGCTATGCATATTTCCGTTATAGGCATTAAGGAAATAGCCATCAGTTTTTTTGCTATAGATCGCAAACCTTGCAGCTAAATTATCTGAAAGAGGTAAGTTAAGCATGCCTCCAAACATTTCATGGCCGTCTGTTCCAGAACCTAATTTAAGATAAGCTTCCTGTTCTTGTGAAGGCCCTTTAGTTATTAATTGAATTAATCCAGCAGTGGTATTTCTTCCAAAAAGAGTTCCTTGGGGCCCTCTTAAAACCTCAACTCTTTCAAGATCCATTAAATCGATTAGACCACCTTGAGGTCTGCTTAGATAAACTCCATCTATATATATTCCTATTTTAGGGTCCTGAGTAGTAGACCAATTAACTTGACCTATACCTCTAAGAAAAACTTGGGTGTTATTATTATTAACAGATGAGTATTCAAAATCTAGATTGGGTGTTATGCGTTCAACGTCTTGAATATCAGTAATGTTTCTAGCTTCCATTTGCGCTTCAGATAAAGCACTGATCGGTATTGGTACTGATTGAGCACTTTCTTCTCTTTTTCGAGCTGTTACAACTATCTCTTCTAAAACACCACCCGAAGCTTCTTCTTCTGCACTAAAAACAGTGAAAGGAATCAGAATGAGTGAAAAAAGAGTTATCTTTGATAAGAGGTTATTAAAAGCCATGGCTTTTCTCCTAAATTAATGTATTTTTAGTATATTACTTGATTATTAAGATAAACCAAAGTCACTCAGTCATGACTCAAATAACAAGTCAAATAAGTCTGTTTGTTATGGCGGAGAGGGAGGGATTCGAACCCTCGA
>CAXFFS010000070.1:0-6919 GCA_964002385.1 uncultured Gammaproteobacteria bacterium
ATAGATTTATTTAAAAACAATGATGCTGTAAAGAAAGATAAAAATTTTAAAGATAAAAATAAGATCAGGTCTAATTTAGGTTTAGAAATAAATTCTTTAGAAGGGATGTTTCATCCAGATACTTACAACTATATAAAAGGTGATTCTTATCTTGATATTTTAAAAAGATCCAATTTAAAACATCAAAAAATATTAAACGAACTATGGGAACAAAGGAAAAGCGGTTTACCTTTTAATAATTCCTACGAAGCTTTAATACTAGCTTCTATAATTGAAAAAGAGGGCACAGAAAAAAAACAAATAGCTGGTGTTTTCGTAAGAAGATTAAAACTTAAAATGAAACTTCAATCTGATCCAACAATAATTTTTGCTTTAGGGGACAAGTATGATGGAGATATAAAAAGTTCTCATATCAAAATGAAGCATCCTTATAACACTTATTACATTCAAGGATTGCCTCCTGGACCTATTAGCTTAGTAAGTGAAAGTTCAATTGAAGCTGTGTTAAACCCTGAAGAAGGAAATTCACTTTTCTTTGTTTCTAAAGGGGATGGTACTCACTACTTTTCTGATACTCTAGAAGAACACAATCAGGCAGTTCAACGATTCCTACTTAACAGACAATGAAAGCTAAGTTTATAACTCTAGAAGGGATAGAAGGATCTGGAAAAACTTCTTCCTTAAAAAGCATTACTGATCTTTTAGATAAAAAGAATATCAGTTATGTTGTTACCCGAGAACCTGGAGGGAGTTCAATTGGTAAAGAGCTACGTGCAATTCTCTTAGATCCAGAAACAGAAATATCTCCTGAAGTTGAGTTAATGTTGATGCTATCTGATAGAAAAGATCATGTAGAGAAAATAATTTTACCTAACCTAGAGAAGGGTAATTGGGTGGTATCTGACAGATTCATGGATTCAAGTATTGCTTATCAAGGAGGAGGTAGGCAGCTAGGCAAAAAATTAATAATTTCATTATCAGAATATTTAAATCTACCTCAACCCGATTTAACCTTACTATTTGATTTGCCTGTTGAGACATCCCTTTCAAGAGTAAAAGCAAGAGGGGAGTTAGATAGATTTGAAAAAGAAGAATTAGAGTTTCATAAAAGAATACGTAATACTTATTTAGATCTAGCTAAAAACAATAGCAATCGAATTAAAATAATAGATAGCTCAGAAAAAATTGAATCTATGCTTAATAATGTAAAACAAGCGATAGAAAAGCTCTTTAATGAATAATTCAACTGCATCAGTTCCTTGGTTTGAAAAAGAGAAAAAGGTTTTTAAAAACCCTTTAAACCACCATGCTTATATATTTGAAGGAGTAGAAGGAATAGGGAAGACTGTATTTACCTTAGAGATTGCAAAAGGCTTTCTTTGTAACTCTTTACCTGGTGCTCAAGTTTGCAAACAATGCCAATCTTGTCGTTTATTTGATGAACTTAACCATCCTGACTTCTACTTGATAAAACCAGAAGAAGACAAGAAGCAAATATCTATAAACCAGATTAGAAAATTACAAGAACCTTTATACGAATCATCTTTTTTAGGATCCAATAAAGTGTTTATTATTAATCCACTTGAAAAGATGTCTAGAGAAGCGTCGGATTCTTTTTTAAAAAACCTAGAAGAACCGCCAGATAATTCTTTTTTCTTATTGATTAGTCATCGGTATCAGACATTACCTTTAACCATTAAAAGTAGGGCTATTAAAGTAAATATGAATCAACCTGATAATGAGCAAATAAAAACCTGGTTAAATCTCAAAACAGAACATAAATCTAAAATTAAAACCGCATTGTTATTATCTAAAGGAAAACCTTTTGTTGCTGCTGAAATGGTAAATTTTGAAATAGACGACTTAAGGCTGAACTTCATAAAGGATGTTTCGGAACTTATTAAAACAGGTAATAATTTACTGGAGATTTCAGAACAGTGGCCTAAGGATCCTATGACTATGCTGTTGAAATTGGAATGGATGTCTGATTTATTAATGGATTGTTTAAGACATAGGTTCTTGCCAGAGCAGAATTTAACCTTTCAGGATTCAGATTCTATAAGCAGTTACTTATCTCAACACTTTGAAAGTGATAATTTCTTTTACCTTCTTGAAAAGACTAACTCTTGTTGGAATTTATTCAATTCTGACACAAATTTACGGGCTGATTACCAGCTTCAATCACTATTGGTTGATTGGATAGAATCAGTGGGACTAGCCAGATAGAAAATCTAAAATAATATTATTTACTTCTTCAGGTTTTTCTAAATGTAGAAAATGGCCACAATCAGGCAAGATTTTAGATTCCAAGTCATCAAAAAAGTTTTCCATACCTTCAGATAAGTTTGCCCCTATGCATCCATCATTTTCTCCATGAAGATACAGTGAGGGAACTTTTATTGTTTGGGCACTGAGTTCATTTGTTAGAGAATTTATCCTTTCAGTTTGTAAAGATTCTTGAAAGGTACATCTGTAATAAGCTAATGCCTTAGAAAGGACATTGCCTTTAGAAAGAACCTCTATTGTTTTATCTGCATAAGATTTGTAGTCTGGCCAATTAGGTGACCAATCTGTCCATAAACGGTTAATAAAATCAAAGTTATTAGTTGGCACTGCTAAATCAGCAATAGGGAGCTGAAAGAAGAACATGTACCAAGACTTCCTTTGTTGGTCACCATCAGAAAGAAAAGAAGCTCCTACACTAATACCGTGAGGAACAGAAACGGTGATCATTTTGTTAATAAGATCAGGTTCTAACCCAGCCATTCCATAGGCTATGCTGGCACCCCAATCATGACCAAATAAATTAATTTTTTGATCCGTAATGGACTTAGTAAATGTAATCATTTCTTCAGCTATGCGTAAAGACTGATAGGTATCTAGATCTTGATCTTCTGGGTGGTACCCAGGAAGGAAAGGAGCAATTACTTGATAGCCTTTTTCTGCAAAGAAATTTAATTGGTGTTGAAAATTTTCAGCGCAATCTGGAAACCCATGCAAAAAAAGTAATGGTTCACCATTCCCTTTTGCGTAGAAATAATGACCACTATTAGATTTAGATAGATTCATCTTCAGTTTTATTAAGATTAATAAGTAAATGATAGATATATATGGCTAAGTATATGAAAGACAAGAAGGAGAATAAATATGCAATAGCTATATAAGCATTAATATTTACTGGAATAAGAAAGACAGCAAACCCAGTAAGGATAGTAATCAAAATGATAATAATAGGAAAAATTACAGCTGCAATGTATCCAATAAGTTTCCATCCTTTACCTTCTGTAATCTCATAAGCTTTTTTAACTGAATCCAAAATAGGTCTGTTTTCCATTAATCCAATATAAGGGGCAAACATCAATCTAGCTGAAATATACAAGCCTGGAAGAATAAAAAGAAGGAAACCAAGCACAACTAGAATTCCAGCTATCAAACCTATCCCAATAATCTTAGGGAAAAAATAAAGAGCCTGGTAGAAATAATTTGATACAGATCTACTTTTTTCCTTAAAGATGTCATCAATCAACAAGATTGCTAAAGCATAAGAGTAGAAGGTAAGTAAATTAGATAAAAATTGCTGGGCAAAATTCGTAGAGGAAGGTGAAGTCCCAAACTCATTTCCAGGTACAGAACCAAAAGCTAAGTACACCAAAAATTGAATTACATATATGGGAAATACAACTATAAAGAATTTAGTAAAATTATCTAAAAATAAACTATTAGTAAATTTAAACCCTTCAAGTATCATAACAAACTCCTTTTACAACGATTGTAACAAATATAAAGATTGAAAAATGATAGAAATTTGGTCCAAACCTAATTGTATTTTTTGTGAAAAAGCTGAGAAGCTATGTCAAATTAAAGAACTTGAATATAAGAAATATATGTTGGATGTTGATTTTTCTAGAGAGGACTTAATGAGTAAATTTCCTGAAGCAAGAACTTTTCCTCAAATTACTCAAGATGATCAGTACATAGGTGGATACACTGAACTAGAGAAGCATCTCATATAAGTAATGAATACATTCACGCAAGTTCTTGAATTCCTTACATATTATTTAGTAGATCATTACTGGTTTCCTGCTTTCTTAATAGGATCTGGTCTTTTCTTTACGATCTATCTAGGTTTTCCTCAAATCAAGTATTTTGCTCATGGTTGGAGAATTTTATCTGGTAAATATATAAAGCCGGGTACTGAAGGTGAAACAACACCTTTTCAGGCCCTAACAACAGCTCTTTCAGGAACCATCGGAACAGGAAATATTGGTGGAGTAGCTTTAGCTATATTTCTAGGAGGCCCAGCTGCAATTTTTTGGATGTGGGTAGTAGCTTTTCTTGGTATGACCACTAAGTTTGTAGAAGTTACTTTGGCACATAAATATAGAGAAAAACTACCTGATGGATCAATAGCCGGTGGACCGATGTTCTATATAGAAAATGGTCTTAATATGAAGTGGTTAGCGGTTATTTTCTCTGTATGCCTTTTAATGATGTGTATCGGCACAGGAAATATGCCTCAAATTAATAATATTGCCCTAGTTATGAATGATACTTTTGATATACCTAAGTGGTTAACAGGCTTAGTTTTGGCTATTTTGCTATGGATGGTAATAATAGGTGGTATAAAGAGGATTGCTCAGATTGCTTCTAAATTAGTCCCTTTTATGGCCTTTTGGTACATCCTAGGGGCGCTTGCTGTGATAATAGGTAATTACGAAAATATAATTCCTTCCTTAAAATTAATATTCGTTCATATATTTTCTCCTGCAGCAGCAGTAGGGGGGTTTCTTGGAGCTAGTGTTGCTGCAGCTCTAACAAGAGGAGTAAATAGAGGTTTGTATTCCAATGAAGCAGGACAAGGCTCTGCTCCAATAGCTCATGCAACTTCTAAAACAGAAAACCCAATAGAAGAGGGCATGGTTTCTATTCTTGAACCTTTCATTGACACAATTGTTGTATGTACTTTGACCGGATTAGTTATATTGTCTTCAGGAGTTTGGAATCAAAAATTTGAAAATGAATTCGAAGCAAGTGCGATGGATTATCTAAAAGGGAGCTATTCAGAAACAAGTTCTGAAGAAGATTTAATTTCTCTACGAAATTATTATTATGACAGAAATGAAAATATTGAATTCACAGGGGAATTGAATGTTTCTGAAGGAGTGCTAACTTCTGAAGATGTAACTTTAATGCATAATCGTTCATTTGCTGAAGATACAACTTACATAACCAGTGATACTAACCAGAAATTTTCAGGTGTGATAACAGTAAAAGAAGGAAAGATTACTAATCCAGGAGATTTTATTATAGAAGGAAAGTCATTATTAAGATCTGCAGACTTAACAGGTAAAGCCTTTACTAAAAGCGTTTTTGGTGAATATGGTCAGTATATTGTTGCCTTCGGCCTTTTGTTATTTGCTTTTTCGACAGTTATAGCTTGGTCTTATTATGGAGATAGAGCTACTGCACACTTATTTGGAGAAGGTTGGATACTTTATTATAGGATTGTCTATGTAGGTGCTTTTTTTATAGCTGCAGTAGTAGATACAAAAATAATTTGGGACATAGCTACTGTTATTGGTCCCATAGCTACTATTCCTAATCTAATAGCTTTAATACTTCTAAGAAAAGAAATAAAACAAATAGATGAAGGGTACGAAGTAATAAAAAAACCTGAACAGTTAACTTAATTATTCTTAAATGAAAAAGGGCCTTAAGGCCCTTTTCTTATTTAAATAAATCAATAAACCCTTTTTAGTTTAGCTTTGTTTTTAGTCAGTTCACCATCAAACATCACTGTAGCTTCAAAAGTCATTGAATCTTTGGAATTCATTGTCCATTTCATGCCAGTGACAAAATTTTCATGTTCAGCATGAAGATTAGATTTAGATTTATCTAATTTTATAGCAATAGCCTTTTTAGAAAGTGTATCAACCTTAAATATTGGTTCTGTACCTAGTACACAGTAATGTTTGATGACTAGTTCACCATCATTATCGCTGTAGGTAGTTAGCATTTGAACACCATCTTCAATTACAGTTTCAGTTATTGTGTTCCCACCAGAAGTTAATTCAAATTCATAAGAAGCATCATAAACGGCACCAGTTAGACCTTGAGTCAGTTTACCTTCCCATTTTCCTAGCTTTTTCTTAACATGATTAAATGCAGTGCTATTTTGTACTTCAGGCATTTCTACACCTCCAACGACAGTTGTGTCATTTTCTGCAGAGAAAGCAGAGAAGGAGATGATCATTGATGTTGCTAAAACAATTATTACTTTAAATATGTTCATATTACTTATCCTTTCATTGTTGATGTCTGCATAAATACTACATCAATAACCCTTAATTCATAGCAACAGGACTATATAACTTAAGAAGGAGGGTTACTAGATAATGTTAAACATACTATATATTCTCTTAATTTGATGATACTTATACTACATCTGGTATATAGATATTCGTATAATATATATTATGTTAAATTAGTTATATAAAGTAGTTTATCTCTACTTTTACTCACTGCCCTTTTAAGTAATGTTTATATACACGTATAGTACAATGCGCGTCCTATGAAGCCTCTAGAGGGAATTAAGGTATTAGATCTCACTCATATGTTAGCTGGTCCTTATGCAGGAATGGTTCTAGCTGATTTAGGTGCTGATGTAGTTAAAGTAGAACCTTTAGGTACTGGTGAAATGACACGAGGCCTTTTATCTGATGATCCCAATAACTCTTTTAAAGGATTTGGTGCTTATTTCTTAACTTTAAATAGAAATAAAAAAAGCGTGTCTCTTGACCTTAAGGATGCACAAGGACTTGATGTTTTTTATGATTTAGTTAAGTCTAGTGATGTTGTTTTAAACAATTTTAGTGCTGGAGTAGTAAAAAAATTAAAAATTGATTATGACCATTTATGT
>CAXFFS010000071.1:0-6753 GCA_964002385.1 uncultured Gammaproteobacteria bacterium
CAGTTCCCCACTTAGTCACAATTGGTCCGGGGGATGCGTTTTCGAGCTTGTGGACAAAAGCCTGCCCTTCTCCAGTAGCAATCTGTTGGAGTGCTGCCTCTGTTGCTGCTGCAGTTCCAGCATCACCGTCTTGATCAAACGACATGTAAGACAATCCTCCGTTCGCAGCGAATGGAGTTGGCTGCCCTTCAGTAAGTTGAAAGGAAGGTATATAGGCTGACGAAACTTTCTTCATACTTTTAATTTTAAATCTAAAAACCTAAAGATTCTTCTTTAATTACATTCTTTCTTTCTTAAACATTTATCAAGAAAAGAAACCATAGATTCTGCAGCCTCTATCCTATTAACTTTTTTTCTAAAACCATGTCCTTCATCAGAAAAGATTAGATAGTCTACATAAACCCCATTTTCTGTAACTTGTTCCACCATTTCATCACTTTCTACTTGTAAAACTCTTGGGTCATTAGAACCTTGGATCACTAACAGTGGCTTGGTTATTTGTTCAGCATGAAAGAGAGGTGATATGGCCCTGTGTCTTTCTTCATCTGTCTCTGGATCCCCCATCTCATCATAAAGAGCAACTTTAAAACTCTCCCACCAAGGAGGAATGCTCTTCAGAGTTCTAACCCAATTAGATACTCCAAATATATCTATTCCTACTTCGAATTCTTCTGGATGAAAAGTCATGGCAGCCAAAGTCATAAATCCTCCATAAGACCCTCCCATTACTCCAATGCTTTCAGAATCTATCCAATCCAAACCTTGGAGATATTTCTTTGCCCAAACAACGTCTAATAGATCTTCCTCCCCATGCCTTTTATCATCCATGTGGTAGAAAGTCTTACCGTAACCTGAAGATCCGCGATTATTAACTCCAATTACTGCATAACCATTATTGACCAAAAATTGGATATTTGAATTATAGCCCTTTCTTGTTTGACCCCCAGGCCCTCCGTGAACATAAACTAAAGCTGGCACTTTGTTTCTTTTTGAAGCCTGAACAGGTTTGTAGAGAATCGAGGGAATTTCTAATCCATCAAAGCTTTTGTATCGTATAACCTGAGAAGTTACTAGGTCTTTTCCATTTATATCTTGAGAAAGCCCGCTCGCTAATTTCCTAGACTTTTGTTCGTCTTTCAAGGACAAGAAAATATCTCCAGGGCTGGTATCTGAACTAGAAATGTAGGCGTAGACTTTTTCATCTTTAGAAATTCGTAAGGCCCTTATCCCTGTATTAGGCACTCCTCTCAGGTTAATCTCTTGCATACTTTCACTTTCAAATATCCTCAATACAGATGAGGCATCTTCGTTGGTACTTACTAACAAATAATTTCCTTGCGGTGAAAAAGAAGCTCCAGAAATATCCCAATCTGTTTCGTATACTTGCTCTTCATCAAGGGAATTAATATTGACCGACTTCAAAGTTGTAAACTCACCTTCTCTATCGGTTGTGTATAAAACCGAAGAGCTTGCGGGACTAAAATCAGCAAAGTGATGCTCTCCTTCTGGATAAGGCGTAATGTTAATGACTTCATTTTTATCTAGATTGAATTGAAAAATGTACAAGTTAGAAGTCTTGTTGTTGATTGATTTGCTCAACACTAAATATTTATCATTATTGCTAATCTCCAAAACCTCAAAGGATTGAGAGTTCTTAAAAATTAATTCTTTTTCATAACTATCAGTTGAATAACGATAGACATCCATTGAACGGGAATCTCTTTCATTGGAAGCTATATAAAAACTTTTAGTATTAGAGCTAAATCCAAGAAATGAAGCTCTCGTTTCTTTTCCGGGTGTTAAATCTGTCAGCTGGCCTTCTTTTTCTACAACAAATATATGATTTCTTTCATTGCCTCCCTTATCGCTTGAAACCAGTACCCTTTCATCTTTAGGAAAATAGGAAAGAGCAAAAATGGCATCCGATTCAGAGTTAGTGATGGTATGCATCTCTCCTGTATTAATATCAATAAAATAAGAATTAAAAATTCCTGTAGCATTATGACTTACAAGCAATTTATTATTATCGCTTGTAAAAGAGTACTCACCGCCTCCAGCTATTGCATAACTTACCGTACTAAAAAAAGTGTCTGCTCCATATTGAGTTCTTTCACATCCCAGAAGAAAAGATACAAGTGTAAGTAAAATTAGTTTTTTCATTTCTTATTTATATCAGATTTATGCTTAACTATTTAAGAATTAGCAGCAACTTTTCTTGCTTTGTTTAAGCAGGAACCCAACTACCATGGAAACCGAATGGAACTCTTTGAGGTAATTTAACTTTCGCCCTAGGACCTGACTTGATACTTTGAGCATCAAATATAACTAGATCGCTCTTATTAGACTCTTTGTTATAAACATAAAGCAATAAATAACCTTCATCTTCACTTTTTTGATTTTCCGCGGGTATGAAAACGGGTTCTGCCCCTTCCATTTCCTCACTCAATTCATATACCTCATTGGTGTTCTTAGCAAAGTCGTACTTAATAATCCTTCCAAAGTCTGGTTTTTGACCTGAACCAACACCTAAAGAATAACCATAGCGGTTAACCTTTCCATTTAAATCCGGATGCATTCTAGGAAATTCAGCAGGAAGGTCATCTAACTGCTGTTCTGAAGCATTGCCTGTAGATAAATTAAGTGACCACCTAGTTAAGTGAGGAGGGAACTCAGTGAAAGGGCCATTCCTGTCTTCATCAAATAGTTTCTGGTATTTCATGGCATCCACGATGACATTACCTCTTTCATCTTCGTAAGCATTTACTGTATGAAAGAAATAACAAGGATCTATGCTGAACCACTTGATAACACCATCATTGGTTTTCCTGTTGAGTAGCCCAATCCTTGCCTGATGATCGTTGTTCCAAGAGAACGGGAAGTACCCTGTACCTAACTTCAAAAAACTGAAAGTTATTGAAAGGTCAAAAACCAAGACATAATTTTCAGTGATAGCACATTCATGCAACATGGTCCCGCTAGATAGTGGTAATAAATCGGCTCTATTAATCCTTCCATCTTTACCAACTACAACATGATGTGCTTCATAAGATCCCCTTGGAAAATTATATGTAATACCATGCAATTCTTTAGTCTCAGAGTCTAGCTTAGTATGGGCTGTAAAACCTGTTTCTAGAGTTCCATAAAAGGGTTCTTCAGTTAAAGAGTTAAGTTCTTGATCTATTTCCACAGGCTTACCTCCAGCTTCAACAATGGCATATATCTTCTTGGCATGAGAAATGACATGTGTATTGGATTGATCGCCTCCTACAAATCTATTTCTATACCAAATAGCTTTTCCTTCATCAATCCTTACACCATGGAGCATTCCTTCTCCTTGAAACCAGTGATATTTTTTTGCATTTGGAGAACCCATTGGATTAGGTCCGTTCCTTAAATAGAGTCCTGATAACTCCTTCGGAATACTCCCAACAATCTCTAGTTTATCTTCAGAGATTATTTCTTTTATAGGGGCATAGTTTCCTTGAAGATAATAATTTTCTTTACTACCTATGATTCCAAATCTATTTAATCCCCAACCTAATACAGCGGCAGAGCCAAGGCCCAACCCTGAAATCTTTAAGAATTTTCTTCTATCCATTATTCTTTAATACAGTTTATTCTAGTTACTCATCCCATTCTTCAGCATAAAAATCTTTTAAAACATAGAAAGCTAATTTTTTATTCCCTTCTTCATCTATTAATCCTTTACGATTATAGAAATCTTGAATACCAGCTAAGGGTCTTAACATTGCCCTAAAATCTTTGAGAATCCAGGGTGTCACACCTTGAATCTGAGAATTTTTTAAAATCATTTTTAATTGAGCTTTGTAAACCTGCTCTTGATATTCCTCAGACCAAATCTTGCCTTCATTATGCAAACCGAATTTGGCACCTGCTCCAAATTCAGAGATATGAATGGGTTTATTAAAAGCTGATGTAATCTCAATGGCTGGTATAAGTTCAAACATGAGTTTCCTCAAAGTGCTTTCTTTAACCTTTAATTGATCCGCAAAGACTAAAGAGTAATACCACCCAAAGTATTCGTTATAAGAGATTAAATCTACAAGCTCCCCAAGAGGGTCATTGACTTCTACCTTAAATTGAACTTTGGTCGTTAAATCTAATCCAGCCTGACTAATAAGCGACTTGAAGATAATCTTTTCTTTATCACTAACTTCAGGCGAGTTTACTCCCAATAGACACAAGGCCAGAATAAGTTCTTGTAATTCTCCTCTATCCCCTGATAACAAAGCGGCGGTTGTAAGTCGTGAACTATCTAGTTCTCTTACCTTTTTAATCACTTCTTCTAGAAAGTTCATTCTGGAAGATGAGAAAGGAGTTTCATTAGCCACAGACCAAACTACTACTGAACCTCTATTCCAGTCGCGTTGTATCAGCCTTTTAACCTGATCAAGGGCAATGTCTAAAGTTTCAGGATTGTTCCAATCAATATTCCAGTAAATAGGAATTTCTTCCCATAGCATTAACCCTAGGGAATCCGCTACTTTTGCAAGTTGTCTGGAATATGGGTAGTGGGCAGCTCTTACAAAATTTGTATTTAAACTTTTTGCAGCTTCAAGCAGCTCTCTAAAATGATCTGATGAAAAGGCCGGTCCAGGTATTCCAATTGGTTCTGAATGCATTGAAATACCTTTCAATTTGATAGGCATTCCATTGAGTAAGATTTTCGTTCCTTCAGTTTCTATGGTTCTAAAACCAATGCTATCTGAAATTGAATCTTGTTGAGTTGAAACAATAACCTTATAAAGCTTTGGTTCTTCCGGGGTCCATAGTTTTGGATTAATGTTAAAACTATCAGATATATAACTATTTTGATTAAATTTAAAAGATTTAATAAAACCTAGTTCTGGAATTGATATTTTAAGTCTATCGCCTTCTTGATTAGATGATCCTTGAGCTTTAACTTCAACTCTACCTGTCTCATGATCTACTAACTGCAAGAAAACATTGTTTATGAATTTACTTGGTGTAGAGATGAGATAAACATCATCAACTAGGCCACCGTATGGCCACCAGTCTGTCCTTTGAGTTGGTATAGATGATTTATTTAAGAAATTATTTACTTGAACTATAAGAAAATTGTCTCCCTCTACAAGATAATTGCTTACCTCAAAGTTAAAAGGAACATAACCACCAACAAATTCTCCAACTGAATGGCCATTCAAAAAGACCTTGGTTCTAAAATTGCTCCCACCAAAATATAAATGAGTTAAAGAGTGACTTTTATGAGTAAAAGAAAATTTTTTGTAAAACCAAACTGATCCTCTATAGAAAAAAAGCTTTTCATCTTGAGAATTCCAAGCCCCTGGAACTTGTAATTGCTTAGCTTTTTCAAAGTTATATTCAATTAACTCCATGCCGTCTTTTTGTATCTTATTTTTTGGGAAACCACCAAAAATAGATTCGGGTAATCCATTGTCCATTGGGTCAACAATGTAATGCCAAGTGCCGTTTAAAGTTTGCTTGCTTCTAGAATCAATCCATCCAATTAATTGATCTGCTTTTTGGTATTCTAAAGCTGTGCGACTGAGAAGATTTTCTTCCTCCCCTGTGTTTGCAATTCCCTCGTTAGTTATAAGGAGACTAAGAACTATTAGTAATCTTTTCACCTTTCTATTTATAACAGAGTTAAGAATTATTCCAAAAGACTAGATGGTGGAACTTCAGGTTAAAAATTGGAACCCAATAGGAAAATTAACCTGGGAGATTATATTATTATTTTGAATTAAGACTTGATGTAACATACTCATAAGCTTCATCAACACTGCTCGTAAGAAG
The DNA here is from genome assembly GCA_964002385.1 of uncultured Gammaproteobacteria bacterium. Classification (GTDB taxonomy): domain Bacteria; phylum Pseudomonadota; class Gammaproteobacteria; order Magnimaribacterales; family Magnimaribacteraceae; genus AEGEAN-183. The sequence continues at coordinate 5,800 of CAXFFS010000071.1, forward strand.
AAACAGATCTAAGTCCTTCCTGTCTATTGTTCCAAATTCAACCAAAGTTTCAAAATTAATTAACTTACTCCAATACTCTTTTCCAAAAAGAACTATGGGTAAATTTTTCTTCATTTTTTCAGTTTGGATAAGTGTAAGAATTTCAAAAAATTCATCTAAGGTTCCAAAACCTCCAGGCATAATTACGAGAGCTTTTGCTAAATAAGAAAACCAAAATTTTCTAGTAAAAAAATAATGAAATTCAAAATCTAGTTCTGGATTAACATAAGGATTAGGACTATTTTCAAAAGGTAAAGAAATTCTAAAGGTTGCGGTTTTACCTTCTGCTTCTCTGGCCCCACGATTGGCTGCAATCATGATACCCGGGCCCCCACCTGAACAAATGACATATTTTTGATCTTCCTGATTTAAATTCTTAGACCATTCTGTCAATCTTTTTGAGAGTGTTCTTGTAGCATCGTAGTACTCAGCTAATTTAAGACTTTTACTTCTTCCTTTATTAAAGTCTTCTTTGCTACTTAACTCCTCAGGTGATGGTGCTCTTGCTGATCCAAAAATTACTATGGTGTTCGTTACCTTTTCTTCTTCAAGTTGTTTTTTTGGATATAGATATTCAGACAGAATCCTTAAAGTACGAGCATCTTTGCTATTTAAAAAATCTAAATTTTTGTACGCTTTTTCTGTTTGTAACTCTTTTGTATTTTTAGTTTTAATCATTGGCTAACTATACTTCTTTAACTGATTTTTTACAGAAGTAAGGGGATAAGATAGAGCTACTAAGTAAGCTTATAAAGTCTAAAAGAGGTGGTGGAGCTTATGGTTAAAAATTGGAACCGCCTATTCCCTAAGTTCCTTTTCCTTCAAAAAAGCTATTTAGACATTGATTCTTAGACACAAATAATTCCTTAATAATGTTTAATTAAACTGAGTATTTTATCTAGACAAGAGTCGATT
>CAXFFS010000072.1:0-6724 GCA_964002385.1 uncultured Gammaproteobacteria bacterium
ATTTCTGCACAGAATCCTCCGTCTTGATGAGAATCAATGCCGAGAAGTTTAATGTTCCTAGGAAAAGAAGAACCTTCATTAAAGTCTTGAACAACTGTTTTCTCAGGTTCAACCAATATTGCTGAACTAAAAGTTGAAGTTTTATCGTAACCTTTGTCCGCCTTCAGAATATCTACAGCTGACTTGATTTCTTCTTCATTTAAAGGATCCAAAGGGTGATCGGTTTTTAAAGTCATCTCTTTTCCTAAATCTATTTAGTTAATATACCCAATCTTTTAGCTTCATTGATAGCTAATTCTAATACACCAGGAATCATAGAATCATACCCCAACTCTTTTCTATCCTCTGCCCATCGAAGAATCATCAAACTTCTGATTAATAAAAAAAGCTCGATCTTCTCAATTACAGAATCTGAATCTTCTCTCGTCTCAATGTAACCCGCCACAATTGACTCGTAAGCAGTCTTGTATAGAGGTGAAGAGAGTAATTCTGGATCCCAGAGGGCATGAGCTAGATCACAAGCATGCCAGCCAAATCCTGAATCATCAAAATCTATCACTGTTAAAGAATCGTCAAAACTTAAAATATTATCTAAATGGAGATCAGCATGAATCATGCTGAATTCATTTTCCTTGGGTAGATCTTTCAGAGTCTGGTAGATGTTATTTCTAATTTCTAAAAGGTCATTTCTTTGTTTAGAGGTTGCCTTTTCTATTTCCCAGAATCTTCCCCAAAAAGGGTTTTCCCCTACGAGTCCTTCTTCATCCCACGAATGCCTAGAGAAAGAAGTAGGTTTTTTAAAATTTACAGAGACTTTGTGCATTTGGGCTATTATTTCTCCAAGTTGTTTATAAGATTTTGAGATAAGCTCTTCACTATAATCTTTCTTGATTTTATCTTTTAAACGAACCCCTGGTATCCACTTAACTAAGCCAACGTGAAGAATTTTTTCAGAGTCCTTTATTTTTACTTCGGCATAAGCTTCATTTTCAATTGTGTTTAAAGCTTCTGGCACATGAACTCCATTGTCTTTTAAAAAAGAGGTCCATAAATGCTCTGATTTAAGGGAATCTAAGTCGTGATAACCGGGTCGATGAATTCTCAGTGCAAATAAGTTTTGATTAGAATCCTCAACTTGATAGACGGTATTTTCGCTCTGAAAATAGAAAGATAAATTTTTGCATTCAATATCCCAAAACTTTATTGCGTCTTGAGCTACTTGAAGAAGAGTTTCTTGATTACTGGACATTAACTGACTTCTTTGAACGATGCTCTTAACTCATCTAACAAGAAATCCGCATGACTAGAATCAAAAACTAGAGGTGGTCTTAATTTTAAGACATTTCTGTATTGGCCAGCATTGGAAATAAGAACGCCCCTACTTTTTAAAATTTCGACTATTTCTATCGCTTTTTCCCTATCAGGATTTTTATCCTCTTTGTTATCTACTATGTCTAATCCTATAAAAAGACCTGGTCCTCTTATGTCTCCTAGATAATCAAAATCATCTTTTATTTTTAGTAATTCAGCTTTTAGATACCCTCCTATCTTTTCTGCATTCTCGATAAGGCCTTCTTCTTGAATGATATCTATAACTGTTCCACCCACAGCTGCTTGCAGAGGTGTTGCTGCCGTCGTATTAAAGTAGAAAGCTTTTTCATGAAAACTATCCGATATTTCCTCAGTAGTAACGACTCCACTTACCGGTAATCCTGACCCCATCGGTTTACCCATGACGGCTATATCTGGCCTTACGTTTGATAATTCATAGCCCCACCAAGTCCCAGTTCTACCGAACCCTGCTTGGACTTCATCTAAAATTACCACTCCGCCTGAATCTCTTACTAGTTTCGATACCTTGGATAAATAATCTTTGGGGAAGTCTGGCAAACCTTCATTAGCAAAAATTGAACAAAAAATTAGTCCGGCAAATTTAATTCCGTCTTGATTGAAGCCTTCAATCTGTTTTTCTACTTCTTTTATATAAAGCGCACACAAGTCCTCTTCGAGTAGACCCTCTTTAATTGGCCGATAAGATTCTGGATAAGTCACCCTCCTAAACTCAGGTTCAAAAGGTCCAATTGTCATTCTAAAGGTTTCATGACTATTTCCGTGATAGGTTGCATTTGAACAAATGATGCCTTGTCCACCGGTGTATATCCTCGCCATCTTTATTGCAACTTCTACCGCTTCTGTACCACTGCATGCCATTTGTAATTTTGATAGGTTGTCTGAATGGAGGGAGATTAGCTTTTCAGAATAATCAACCACCACGTCGCTCACGTAACGACTATGTACATTTAATTTCGATGCTTGATCAGTCAAAGAAGCAACTATTCTTGGATGACAATGTCCAGCTACAGGCACATTGTTGTAAACGTCCAAATATTTCTTTCCTGATTTATCGTAAAGCCAAACGCCTTCACCTGATTCAAGGTTGATAGGTTCCTTATAAAAAAGAGGACTATCTCCCATAAATTGATTTCTTTTATTTGGGGTTTTGCTCATTTGAAAAATATAATTTTATATTAGTTAGGAATTTTTACCTTTGCAATAACTGGAAAGTGGTCGGAGACCCCATCCATAGAAATAGCATCAAAACCTTTTGGTATACCAGAGTCCTTAAGAGAATTAGTTTCATTTATCAGAACACCTATAGAATTATCTGTAAAACTTATTTCTCTTCCTTTTGAGGCCAAGATAACATCCAAGAAAGACCAGTCGTCTTTGGGTTCGTAATAATAAGTTCCCCTGCACTCTTCGCAGCCTTCGCGATGCGAAACTTGCCAAATATCTGATTGTTGTTGAAAAGTGCTCAACTCCAATTCTTCTTCAGAGGTAACATTAAAGTCGCCCATTGCCACTGCAGGGTCATTGTGGGATTTAAGTAAACTTTCTAAAGAATTAAAAGCATCCTTTCTCATAACTGAATCAAGAAAAGGTGCAGGAAAATGTACACTGTAAACTCTTAATATTTTTCCAGATAAATCTATATGAGCTTCTAGAATAGGCCTGGTGTCTTTAGTTGAAAAACCCGATGAAAATTTTATGAAATGAAGCTTAGATTTCTTAATAGGGAATTTTGAAATAATTGCGCTATCTATCCCGCGATAATCTTTACCTTCCAATAAAACAAAGTCTAAATAGCCAAAAGGTTTCAGTGCTTTAAATAAATCTTTGAGAACATTTATGTTTTCAATTTCTTGAAAAGCCACGATATCTGCACCATCAAAATCATAAGAAGAGACTACTTTAGCTATATTTGATATTTTTTTTGTCTTTGCTGCCTCGCTCCAATCTAAATAAAGACATTCATCCCTCCATTTTTTTACTTCTATTCCTCTGCAATGACCCTTGTGATAAGCATTCTTCTTAAAGGAGGCAGGAAGAAATGCTTTGTCATCTTTTCCCATATCATCTTTGGTGTCGAAGAGATTCTCAACGTTGTAGGTCATTAAAGATATTTCTGTGGTAAATACAGGTAAAGCAAAGAATAAGCTAAGGAAAAAAATAAGGGTTATGGATTTAGTTTTCATAATATTCTTGATGAGTAGTCCAGGCTATTTTTTGTAAATTTAGAGCCATTTTTTCTTCCAAATCAAAGGTATAAGGGTTGCCTACTGGCGAAGTCTGAAAAACCGAAGCAAACATCACGCAGGCTGAAAGGTATGTACCCGCTTTGCTGGGATGCCTTTCATCTGAAGTGTATAAATCAATTTCAGGATGAACTTTCATTGAATTTGCATAAGCTAACCCGACAGGCATGACTAAGACATTATTTTTGTTTCCAGCGACTGTATATTCTCTTGCCAATAGACTGGTCATCTCAGGTTTATCTTTGTAAGCCCAAGTCATCATTAGCGCAGGTTCTATTCCATTTTTCTTTAAAAGATTACTGTGCTTCGCCACGTAATCATGAAACAAATCTTTCCTTTCAGGATGAATTGGACATTGACTGCAATCTTGCATAATAGCCATGTCAAAACCAGTGAAGTCATAATTGCTTAGAACATTCTTCGAACTAATGGAAAAAGAACCAATGTTTGAATTATTTATATAAGAATTAACATCATGCCAACTGAGTGAAGAACCATTAATAGTGATTGACCTTATCTTATGTCCTTTACCAAGTTCCTCACTGGCTCTAATAAGTCTTACTAAAGGGTTGTGAACCCCGTTGTTGTAATACATAAAGCTATTTCCAATCATCAGTATTGATTTAGGATTTTCACTATTTGGCTCTTTAACAGCAGGAGCTACTGAAGAAAAGGCGGTTGAGAGATGAAACAACAAGATTAGGGTTAAGGAAATTCTCGTTAATATCATTTAAATGCTTTATCTCTCTTTGCTTTCGTTAGTAGAATAACAAAGATAATAAATGGGGAGAAATATAATGAGTACTATTGATACTGGAACACAAGATTTACTTGCTTCAAAAGAAAATGGCGTAGGAATACTAACCATGAATAGGCCTGAGGCAAGAAATGCTATGTCTGGAGAAATGAATGCTGCCATGCAGGATATGCTGGCTCAATTTGAAACTGATACAGAGGTTCGTTGTGTGGTTTTAACAGGAGCCGGAAAAGGGTTTTGCGCAGGAGGAGACGTTAAAGGGATGGCGGCTTCTGGAGATGGCACCGTTGGAACAAATACCATTGATTCAGCGATACATAGACAAAGGGTTCATCAAAGAGCTACTTCAGGAAAACTCTACAAGATGCCAAAGCCTACTTTAGCTTCATTACCTGGAGCAGCAGCAGGTGCAGGACTTTCCTATGCTTTGGCTTGTGATTTAAGAATTATGGCAAGCAATGCCATCCTAACTACTGCATTTGCAAGGGTAGGATTTTCTGGTGATTACGGGGGAAGTTACTTTATGACTCAACTAATTGGTTCTGCTAAGGCCAGAGAGCTCTATTATCTTTCTGACCGAGTAAGTGCTGAAGAAGCATTAAATTTAGGTTTGACGAACTGGGTTTGCGAAGCTGAAGAGCTTGAAGAAAAAACCATGGAGATAGCTTTGAGACTAGCAAATGGACCTTCAGTAGCTTACAGATATATGAAAGAGAATCTCAACAGAGCAATGTCTGGAGAAGTAGATGATTGCTTAGATTTGGAAGCAACCCATCACATCCACTGCGGTCAAACGGAAGATCATCGAAATGCAGTCAAAGCTTTTGTAGAAAAAACAGAGCCCGTTTTTAAAGGAAAATAGGAAAAATAAAGATGACAAATAAAATCAAAGACGATCCCAGGATAGATAAACGATTAAAGGCTGTTTTTGGAGACATGCCCGTAGACAGCGTCATGAATTCTGCTGCTAAAACTCGTGAAGAAATACTGGAAGAACAAAATTCTGAAGCATCACAACAAGGGAAAGATGTAATGCAGATGATTAACAATTCTCCACATTACAAAGAAGTTGTTCCTGAGGAGGGTCTGGTTACAACCACCAAAGAATTTACCTCCCAACCAGATGGCAACACCATCAAAATTCAATACATTAGACCTGATTCTGATGAAACATTGCCTTGTATCTACTACATCCACGGTGGAGGAATGATGATCAGCTCATGTTTTGATGAGCTTTATGGGGCTTGGGGAAGGTGTATAGCTAGGCAAGGTGTAGCAGTTGCCATGGTTGATTTTAGAAATTGCATGTGGGCTTCTTCAGCACCTGAAGTTGCTCCATTTCCAGCTGGACTCAATGATTGTGTATCGGGAATCAAATGGGTGCACGAAAATTCAGATGACTTAAATATTGATAAGGGGCAAATCGTAATAGCTGGGGAAAGTGGTGGAGGAAATCTAACTTTGGCTACGGGACTGAAACTCAACCAGGATGGAGATATAGGAATAGTTAAAGGACTTTATGCCTTGTGTCCTTATATTGCAGGTTATTGGCCCTTACCCGAAAACCCTTCCTCCGAAGAAAACGAGGGGATATTGTTAAGTCTTCATTCGGAAACCAACAAGTCCTTCGGAGCAATTATTTATGGTATCGAGGAGTATCACAATAAAAACCCACTTGCTTGGCCAAGTTTTGCCTCTGTTGAAGATGTAAAAGGACTTCCTAAAACTTATATTATCGTGAACGAATGTGATCCATTAAGGGATGAAGGGGTAAACTTCTATCGATTGTTGCGAGAAGCTGATGTCGAAGCTCAGTGTCGACAAGTTATGGGGTCTATCCACGGTACGGAGATTTTCTTAGGACTACCAGAAGTAAGTGATGAGACAGCGATGAGTATCGCGAATTTTGTAAAAAACTAATTTCTGTCCAAATTCTTGTTTGAAGCAATGGTAGAGCCTGATGAAGCATATTGAGCTTTTCTTTCTTCACTCCACTGATCTATTTCTTCCTTCGGCACTCCATAGGCCAATCCTCTTCCTACAGCCGGTCTTGATCTGACTCTTTCCACCCAATCAACAATTTGAGGATATTTTGTTATGTTGATTTTGCTCCATTTCCAACCCCTAACCCAAGGGTATATAGCAATGTCCGCTATCGTAAAATTATTACTACATATGAATTTATGCTTAGACAATTGACCGTCCATAACTTTGAGTAAACGATTGGCTTCAGTTCCAAACCTTTCTAAAGGATGTGACTTTAAAGATTCATCAATATCATCCATGTACCGGGTATAACTTAATTTATTACCAAAGACGGGTCCCAAATTGGCAACCTGCCAATACAACCAAGGTAAAACTTCCCATTTCA